>NZ_DAMBYD010000016.1:0-74456 GCF_032051575.1 Aminipila sp.
TGTGGTATCCTGCAAATCTTTCTACCATCATTCCTGCAAAGTCATATTCTCCGCAAAGGAAGATTCTGTCCTTTGGAATAAATACATCATCAAATACAACTAACGCTTCCTGTCCACCGAACTGCTTGTTTCCAAGGTCTACATCTGCCCCCTCTTCAAGCTTTCTTGTATCACAGGATTGTCTTCCGTAAATCATGAATAATCCTTCTGCATCTGAAGGACAAGCAAAGGATACTGCATAATCCTTATCTGCCTCTGTCATAGCTATAGTTGGCATGATAATGTGTTCATGAGAGTTAATGGAACCTGTCTGATGAGCTTTTGCTCCTCTTACTACGATACCATCTTCTCTGCTTTCTACTATTCTTAAGAAAAGATCTGCATCCCTCTGTGCTGATGGTGCAAGTCCTCTGTCTCCCTTGGGGTCTGTCATAGCTCCGTCAACTATAATATCATTTTCCTGTACATACTTTAAATATTCTACAAAATTCTTATGGTAACTTGTACCGTACTTCTGATCTACTTCATATGTAGTTGAGAATACTGCATTAAACGCATCCATCCCTACACATCTCTGGAAGCATGAAGCTGTTTTTTGACCTAAAAGTCTTTGCATTTTTACTTTTTTTCTTAAGTCATCTGTGCTCTGATGTAGATGAGCAAATCTATTAATGGTCTCTCCTGTTAAGCTTGATGTAGTAGTCATCAGATCTGCATACTGAGGATCCTGAGCCAGTTCATAGGTCATAGCCACACAGTTGATGGAAGGTCTAATCATTGGATGGTCTACCCAATTATCAATCTTTTCACCAAACATATAGACTCTGGTATTAAGCGTTCTTAAGCTTTCTATATATTCACTTCCTGTTTTAAGTGCCATTTTATCTTCCCCCTTATAAAGTAAAATTAATAAAGATTTTTAAATATTTCACGAATTTCATCATCAGATAACTGTACATAATTATTTGAAAGAAGTCTCTGCTGATTTTCTATGGTACTTTGTGTAAATGAATCAATTTGTTCTTCTGTCATTCCATACTCTCTTAGAGGCTTTTTAACAATTAACTGACCTAAGAATTTATCTAATTCATCATAAACATCTTTTACATCACAGCCTAATATGTCTGCAAAAATTTTGTTTGCTTTCGCAATCTTTCCATTTGGATTTTTTCTTACATACATCTTAAATACTTCTGTAAAGAACTGGTAGTTAGCTTCACCATGAGGTACATGGAAAGCTCCCCCAATGCTATAGGAAAGTGCATGAACTGCAGCACATCCAGCATTTCCAAATGCAATTCCAGCATAATTTGATGCAATTGCAAAATCTTTTAAATATGGCAGCCTGTTCTCTTTTGTATTCCCTTTATCTAAGATTTTCTTATAGCCATCCATAATCATTTCAATTGCTTCTAAAGAATACATTTCAGTAAATACTGAAGCCTTCGGTGAAAGGTATGATTCAATAGCATGAATCAAAGCATCAATTGAGCTTGTAGCAAAAACATAATCTGGAAGCCCGCCAAGAGATTCAGGAATTAAAACTGCTGCATCTGCATAAGTCTCTTCAACTGCTAATCCCTTCTTTGTATGAAGTGATTTTAATTCTGCTATAGCAACATTTGTTACTTCACTTCCTGTTCCACAAGTTGTTGGTACAACTATCAATTTTTTTGCTTTAATAGGAGTTACAGCTCCAGTAAATAAATCTACGGATTTTTCTGGTACATCTAAGGCTAATATTTTACAAATGTCTACAATTGTGCCTCCGCCAAATGCAATAATACGGTCAAAGTCATATTCTTTGATTTTCTTTGTCATTGCATCAATCATCTCATCAGAAGGCTCTCCTGAACCAAATTGTTCTTGAAAAATAACATTTGTATTAATCCCTAGCGATGCAACATATGGTGTATACATCCACTCATTAGTTACCAAAACATCTCTTTCACCAAGATTAAATTCATCATTAAAATCTTTAAAAGTATCGAAATAGAATATTTTGGGTACCACTCTTAATGCTAACATCTTTTATCCTCCTTATATATCAGTAAATTAGGACCTATTTGTTTCATTTCCCCATGGAAAAACTTTTTTCATGAAATCTCTGCTCAAATTCATGTATTAATTCTTCTTTTGCACTTTCATGGGCAATGTTAATTAAATTTTTTGCTCTGTCACGAAGTGATTTCCCCTTCATTTCAGCTATTCCATTTTCAGTAATAATATAATCTACATCATTTCTTGAAGTCGTTACTGCGGCTCCCTCATCCAAAAATGGTACAATTTTTGATACAATCTGACCATCTTTCTTCTTTGTAAAGGAAGGCATTGCGATTATTGATTTTCCGTCCTCTGCCATTGCCGCTCCTCGTATAAAGTCCACTTGCCCACCTACTCCAGAAAATTGTCGTTTACCTATTGTGTCTGCTACAACCTGCCCCATCATATCAACTTGGATAGCGGAGTTGATTGCTACCATTCGGTACTGCCTCATAACAACCGCAGGATGATTAACATAATCTACAGGTCTCACTTCAACTTCTGGGTTGTTGTGAGCAAAATCATACAATTTTTTTGTTCCTAATAAAAAGGTAACTGTCATCTTCCACTTGTTTTCCGACTTATATTTACCTGTTATAACACCCTTTTCATACAATTGAATCGTTCCATCTGCAATCATTTCAGAATGAATACCCAGGTCTTTTCTGTCATCAAGCATCTGTACAACAGCATCCGGGATTCCACCAATACCAAGCTGCAGAGTAGATCTGTCTTCTATTAGTGAAACACAGTGTGCACCTATAGCCTTTTCTAAATCACCAATCACAGCAGGTTTTGATTCGTATAGAGGCATTGACTGCTCTACCACATAGTCAAATTCAGATACATGTACCTTTTCTCCAAAAGTTCTTGGTAATTGATCATTTACCTGTACAATAACTGTCCTTGCTGATTTCAATGCTTGGAAAGTATAATCTACAGATGTTCCAAGGCTGCAATATCCATTTTCATCTGGAGGTGTAACTTGTGTCATAAGCACATCGCACTTCAACCGACCATTTCGTATCAATATAGGCACTTCATGAAAAAACACTGGTATAAAATCGGCTTTTCCTTCTTCTATAGCTTTCCGCACATTAGCACTTGCGAAAAGAGGTTTTGCCCATAAATGTTTTTCCATATCAGGAGCTGTATAAGCTCCTGATCCTAAACTAACCATATGTTTTATTGTTACTCCATGGTACTTCCTAGAATTGGCAACCATAGCATCAACCAGCACTTTTGGTTCACCAATCGCATGTCCTAAAAAAACCACATCCTTGTCTTTAATATGAGATACTGCTTCTTCAGGTGTACAAATGCACTTATTGTACTGTTTCTGCCAACCCATCTTTAAAGCCCCCCTTATTATTTAATATTTAACTCAACTTTATTTGTCTTTAACTCAACTTTTTATTTGTCTTTAACTCAACTTTTAATTTTAACTCAACCTTTTATTTACTCTTAACTCAACTTTTTAATATATAATTTATCTCTTATTAACTATTTTTCCAGGCTTACCTTAATAGCATTTTCATAGATTTCCAAACCTGCATCTAACTGTTCGTCAGTAATTACAAGTGGTGCAAGGAAACGGATAACATTTCCATATGTTCCTGCACTTTCTAAAAGTAAGCCATGTTGAACAGCTTCCTGTACGATGTTATTCACAAGTTCAGGATTAGGTTCTTTTGTAGCCTTATCCTTAACAAACTCAATACCCATCATGCTGCCCGTGCCTCTAACATCTCCAATAACTTCATATTTTTCCTGCCATTGTTTCCAAATACCCATTACCTTTTCAGAGATTCTTAGTGCCTTCCCTGGGAAGTCTTCATTTTCCATGATTTTAATAACTTCCAATGCTGCTGCACAAGCTAGTGCATTACCGCAATAAGTGCCTCCAATAGTGCCAGCTGGAACTTTATCCATAATCTCAGCGCTAGTTGTTACAGCACTTAGTGGAGCTCCACCTGCAATAGATTTTGCTGATGTCATAATATCAGGAGCACATCCATTTTCAGCCCAGTATTGACTTGCAAACATTCTTCCTGAACGCGCAAAACCGGTCTGCACTTCGTCTGCAACTAATAAGATTCCCTTTTCATCACAGATCTTTCTTATTGCCTTAACCCATTCAATTGGAGCTGGTACAAAACCACCTTCGCCCTGTATAGGTTCTAAAACGATAGCTGCTACAGCTTCTGCTGGAGAAGCTTCAATGAATGCTTCTTCTACCTTATTTACATAATACTTGATTGCTTCCTCTTCTGTAAATCCTTTTGGAGCTCTATATAAGTATGGATATTCAACACGATATACACCATCAGGGAAAGGACCCATTCCAACAGCATAAGCCTTCTTTCCAGTCATTGCCATAGTCATAAGAGTTCTACCGTGGAAAGCACCGCTAAATACTATAATATTTGGTCTTCCTGTATATCCTTTTGCAATTTTAACAGCGTTTTCATCAGCCTCTGCACCACTGTTTACAAACATGGTTTTTTTCTTCTCGCCTCTTACTGGTACAATTTCATTCATTTTTTCTGCAAGCTCTATATAACCTTCATGAGTAGTGATATTCATCATACTATGAAAATATTTTTCAGCCTGGTATTGAACAGCCTTTACAACTGCAGGCTGACTATACCCTACATTTGTAACGCCTACGCCACCAATCCAATCAAGGAAAATATTTCCGTCAACATCTTCGAACATTGCGCCTTCGGCTTTTGCCATTACGCAAGGATAACTACATTTAATAGCATTTGGAATAGAATTCTGTCTTCTTTCAATAATCTTCTTAGCCTTCTCGCCAGGAAGTTCTGATGTAATAATTTTAGGTAATGCATTTTTCAATTCCATTTTTTTCTCCTCCAATATAAAATAAATAATAACTATACAAAACGGTTGGAATACCGTCTAGCGTTTACAACAGTTAAAAATGCAAGATATATGCCAAAGTTATAATGCCATAAATTAATTTGATGCTTCCATGTTAGAGAATAACCATAAAACCCTTAAATATACACGTCAATCTATTCTAAATTTTCTAAATAAAGAAAAAGAAAAGAAAAAAGCGGAACTAACCAGCTCCGCTTTTTCTATTAATAAATTAATACATTTATTAATTTATTAATAATTTTCTTAATTATTTGACTTTAAAATAACCCGCCGAATAATCCTCCGCCTCTACAATTATTATTATTATTGTTGTTGCAGAAAAGTAAGTAAAGAACTATTAAAATAAGAATGATATGGCCTGAACCACCACCATCATTATTATTACAGCAGCAATCGTCAAAGCATTTATCGTCGCACCGATCCTTACAGTTGCAGTCTCTAAAACATTCCTTTTCACAGAAATTACCGTCGCCCATAATGCACCTCCATATGTATGATAATATTATTAATCATAATATGCAGACACTTCACGATGTGTGCTAAAAGTCGTATTCTTCCTCCTCAAGCCCACTCATATATTCAGCTTCAGGGTTTTCTTCTAAATCCTCTTCTATATAACCTTCCTCTTCATCCTCGGCCTTAATAACATCACTGAAGGAAACCACATATTCATCAAGCTGATAATCTAATCCTTCATCAAATCCATAAGAGTAATCTTCTCCACTTAATTTTTCCATTCTCGAAAGAACTAATGCTTCAAAGAAAGTCATTTCTTTAGTGGTTCCGTCCTTTTTCTTTGTACATTTAATATTACTATCAAGAACATACCAATTTCTAAACCGTTCCAGTTCCTCTACAAAGGTTACCCGTTCCCTTATTCCATCTTCCTCATCATTTTGTAAAGGTTTTAGCATTCCTCGTAACGACATGCTCACACTCTTTAATAAAGTAAATGCTTCTGTTCCATCATCTGGTAATGCCTCTGAAATTTCATCAAAATAGTTTTCAATTAATTCACTTAGCACCTTTTTATCTACTTGTGATATTAATTCAAAAAGAGCATCATATGAAATGTGCTCATCGCACTCCATCAAATCTGCAAAGTGCTCAAAATACTGAAATTCATCCGGATTATCAATATCCAATAACTCTAATAATTCATCATAATTCATGCTCATTATCCCTCACTTTAATAATTAAAAAAATACATTCAAACCCATATTTGTGGTATAATATTCATTGTATCACCAATTATATCCATTTATAAAGTGGATTATGTAATACATATTATATTAAACAATTATGAATGATATGTAAATAGAAACTATATTATATCATACAAGTTAATCAATGTATGATCCAATGTTGATTTTCTTACGGCAATGCCGTATCAGTCTAATCAATGTTATATTATGTATATCATGTATGGAGGTTCAAATGAACGATAAAAAAACAAAAACCAGAGATCAAATTGATAGAAAATACAAATGGAATATTGAAAGTATGTATCCAAACGAAGCTGACTGGGACAAAGATTATAACGCTGTAATGCAAATGTCAGATGAATATATTAAGTATTCTGGCAGACTTGGAGAAAATGCAGAAATTTTTCTTGAAGCATTTCAGGAAAAAGATAAAATTTGGCAGGTTGCTGAGAAAGTTTACGTATATGCACGGATGAAACGTGATGAAGACAATAGAGCTACAAAATATCAGGCACTTGCTGATAAGTGCAATGCATTACTGGCTAAAACTTCTGCTTCCATGTCCTTCTTCACTCCAGAGCTATTAGAAATACCTGAAGAAAAACTTTTAGGTTTTATAAAACAAATGCCAGAACTAAAGGTTTATGAATATGTGATTCTTGATATTTTAAGAGAAAAAGCACATGTGCTTTCAAAAGCCGAAGAAAATATTCTTGCTCAAATGAGTGAAGTAACTTCTGCAACTAATGATATATTTACTATGTTAAATAATGCTGATATTAAATTCGGCACAATTTTGGATGAAGATGGTGATGAGGTTGAAGTTACACATGGCAAATATATAAATCTTTTAGAATCCTATGACAGAAGAGTTCGAAAAGAAGCTTTTGACCATACGTACGAAGCTTATAAAAAACAAATTAATACCATTGCAACTACTTACAACTACAATACAAAGACTGATGTTGTCAGTGCGAGGATTCGTAAATATGATTCTGCCTTAGCTGCTGCCTTATCTAGTGATAATATTGAAAAAGAAGTTTATCACAATCTTATTAATGTTGTTAATAAGAACCTTCATATAGTTCATAGATATATGCAGCTACGTAAAAAGCTTTTAGGCGTAGATGAATTAAAAATGTATGATGTATATGTACCTCTCATCGAAATACCTAATAAAACAGTTTCCTATGAAGAAGCTCTTGATATCATGCGTGAGGGCCTTGCTCCTTTAGGTCAGGATTATCTTTCACGTATGAATAATGGTATTTCTGAAGGTTGGATTGACGTTTTTGAAAATGAAGGAAAAACCAGTGGCGCATATAGTTTCGGAAGCTATGACAGCATGCCTTTTATTCTTCTAAATTACTCTGAAAAGCTTAAAGATGTATTTACTATTGTTCATGAAATGGGCCACTCCATGCATTCTAATTATACTAGAGAAACGCAGCCTTTCATTTATGGAGGACACTCAATATTTACTGCTGAAGTTGCTTCAACTGTAAATGAATCCCTATTAATGCAGCATTTATTAAACAAAGAAACTGATGTAAATATGAAAAAATATCTTCTTAACCTATATATAGAAGAATTTAGAACGACCTTGTTCCGTCAGACTATGTTTGCTGAATTTGAACTTCTTACACATGAAGCTGTTGAACGTGGTGATGTTCTGACTGCAGAATGGTTGTGTACTGAATATGAAAACCTGAATAAAAAATATTTTGGCGAAGCTATAGGCGATGATGAATATATTAAATACGAATGGGCTAGAATTCCACATTTCTACAATTCATTTTATGTATACAAATATGCAACAGGATATTCTGCAGCAACCGCAATTTCAAATAAAATTTTAAATGATGGAAAAACTGCTGTACACAATTATATAGAATTTCTAAAAACTGGAGAATCGAACTATCCAATTGAACTTTTAAAAATTGCAGGTATTGATATGAGCAGTCCTGAGCCAATTGAACTTGCTATGAAGACTTTTGAAAAGCTAGTGAATGAATTTGAAAGATTGGTATAAAAAGCAATGAAAAACAGAGTTATTACAATACACACTAATGACACTTCGGTATCATTAAAAACAAAACGACTTTTAGCAAAAAAGCTTGAAGGAAGTGGTTTTATAGTTTCTGAGTCCCTTGATCCGGACTCAGAACTAATTGTATGCATTGGTGGTGATGGTGCATTTTTAGAAGGAATACATAAATTCGATTTTCCGAATATTCCTTTTATCGGTATCAATACTGGCCACTTAGGTTTTTTTCAAGAAATCAATCCAAATCAATTAGCAGACTTTATTTTTCATTATAAAACTGGTAAATACCGCTTACAGACTCTTTCAACTGTAAAAGCTACAGTGACAAATGATAATGATGAGTACTTTGAACATATAGGCCTGAATGAGATCGTAATCCGAGGAGAATTGTCTCATCCTGTTCATTTAAATATTTCCATTGGTGGCAGCTTTGTTGAACGTTTTAGTGGCGACGGAATACTTGTAGCCACACCTGCTGGAAGTACTGCATACAATTATTCTCTGGGTGGCTGTATTGTAGATCCAAGATTAAAACTAATGCAGGTAACTCCTATAGCCCCTATGAACACAACCGCATATCGTTCCTTTACATCAAGTATACTGTTACCTTCCGATCTTTCCTTAGGTGTTATACCTGATTATGTAACGAAACATGGAATTAAGATTACTACAGATCATTTAGAATATAACTATAACGATATCAAACATATTAACATTGAGTTTTCAAACAAAATTGTAAATTTATTGCGTTTTGAAAACTACGATTTTTGGACTAAAGTTAAAAGTAAATTTTTGTAGAGGTAATATGAACACAAACAAATTTCAATACATTGTAAAAACTGAAGATGCTGGCACTCCATATAAAGCACTGATCCGAAACAATTTCACGTTTTCCAGCCGATTAATGAGTAAATTAAAGCAAAACAATTTAGTTTTTGTTAATGGGAAAAGTATAAAAATGTATCTTCCCTCCAACCCCGGAGATATTATAACAATCGAATTACCTGAAGAAAAAAGCGACTTTATCCCAGAGCCTATTGAGATAAATCCAGTTTTTGAAGACAGTGATTTACTTATCATAAACAAGCAGCCAGGCTATGTGGTACATCCTACTAAGGGACATCCTCTCCACACTATGGCTAACGGCATTATGAAATATATGATTGATACAAATCAGAATTTTAAAATTCGTTTTATTAATCGATTAGATATGAACACTTCAGGGCTCCTTGTCATTGCTAAAAATTCTCATAGTCAGGATGAGTTTACAAAACAGATGAAGGATAATAAGGTTGCGAAACGATATGTTGCAATTGTTAAAGGTATTATGGAAGAGGATAATGGCACAGTTAATGCACCTCTAGGCCGGCCTGACCCTGAAAGAGTTGAACGTGGTGTTATGGAAGGAGGTCATCCTTCTGTGACACACTATAAAGTCCTTGAAAGATATGAAAAGGGTTATACACTTGTAGAATTGCTTCTGGAAACTGGCCGCACCCATCAGATAAGAGTGCATATGTCTCACATAGGTTACCCAGTTCTTGGAGATCATCTATATGGTGGTGAAAATCCATGGCTTATAGAAAGGCAGGCGCTTCATGCAAGATTCTTATCTTTCTACCACCCTGTAACAGGTAAATTTATGGAGGTGGAAGCTCCTCTTCCTGATGATATGCTAGAAACCATTAAAAAAATAAAATAGTAATTAAAATCCACTTTGCTGAATTATGTAAGGTGGATTTTTGTTTTTTGCAGATTGTTCAGCTATGAAGAACAAAATATCACTATTTTTTTTAACAGAATATAATACATTGTAAATCTATATTAGTTTTGTTACCACTGTTTGAAATATGACTTTGTGGTTTACTATATAAGGAGGCATTTGTATGAATTCTTTGTCCATTTGTAACTGTGATGAAAAAGTTGCCAATTATAATCAGCCTATTGATTGTAATCATTGTAAACACCTCTTGCCAAATAAAGCACTTTTAAGATGTAATACTGGAAATTTTAATACAACAAGTGTTGTGTTATTAACGTCACCCTTTTCTCAAACATTTAATCAGCCTATAGCTAGTGTTACAATTGATTCTGCATGTTTATGCAAAAAAAAGATTCTAGTTGATTTTGAAGGTATTTTAACCGCAAGCCTTGTTTCTGGACTATTTGCTGGTACTTTTATTTTTACCTTATTTAAAACCTGTAAAGGAAGTAGAAATCGTCAAGCTGTAGCTATTTTCCCTTTTTATTTTATTACTTCTTTGGGCATATCTGAAGATCGAGCTTTAAAACTTGAATATCCATATTGCCAGGAGCAATGTGATGATTGCTGCACATATACATTAGAGCTGACTAGTATTTCTAGCGCAAGTCCTGCACGTGTAGTGGTATCCATTAGTGGAACAATTTGTGTGTTAGCTGTAGAGTTGTGACGTTAATTTTTAACAATATTCAGGTGATAATTATATGAAGTAAGGAGGTATATATATGAATTCATTGTTTAAATTGGATATCAATGAAAAAAATCCGATTTGTAATAAATATTATGATTGTAATAAGAATTGCATCCATCCAACCCCAGGAAAGGTATTCTTAAAACATACAAATAACAATCTTATTAAAAATCAAATAAATTTAACAACTCCACCTTATACTCAAACATTTAATCAACCTATAGCTAGTGTTACTATTGATACAGCTTGTTTTTGCAAGCCAAAGCTTTTAATAAATTTTGTAGGCATTTTAACTACAACAACAAAGTCTTTTTTAGTATTAACAAACACCTTTACCCTATTTAAAACCTGCAAAGACAGTAAGATTCTTCAACCTGTAGCCACATATAATTTTAATGTTATTAATACAGTTGCTTCTTTTCCTAATAGTCAAACAATAAAGTTTGATTATTCACCTTGTGACGACCCATGTGAGGATTGTTGTAGCTATATACTGGAGTTCACTAGAGTATCCAGCATATTTGCCGGGTCTTCTGGAAGTATTACCATTAATGGTGCATTCTCTGTACTGGGTGTAGATTCTTCAAGTTAAATTTATAAGTTATTTAAAATACTATAATAAATTATTTTAAATCTTAGAGAAGGAGGCCTGACTATGGCATCGCAATTACCAGAAAATATTTTTATTATTACAGAACCGTTGCATTATACTATTATTTTTTCAAAGCCTACAATCATTAATTTACCAATATCTACTATAACTATTGATCCAACACTTTTTGATAATCTTACTTTGAATTTACATTTTAGTGGAATAGTAACTTCATCTTCTACTTTAAAATCAGAAATGACTTATATATTTAGCTTATTTGAAGCAGATAATCCTGTTCCTATAACTACATTTAATTATGTACAATTATTAAATACAGCAAATACTCTCCAAAATAGCTCTGTACTCTTAAAATATGAATTAAGTGGTAGCTTATCAGAAAATTATAGACTTGACCTCACTAGTATTTCTAGTGATGCTGATTTAGATATAGAGTTCATCATTAATAGTGGTACGATTGTTGGATACGTAGTTCCACAGATATAATCAAATTATTCAAGGAGGCATATTTATGAATGATAAAATAGATTGTAACAACTGTTTTAACACATTACCAGAAAAGCTGCTTTTAAAATGCAGTAATGGCAATATAGTTCTAAATAATTTAACTCTATTAGGAGGAAATACAATTCAAAATTTTAATCAACCAATAGCGAATGTTTCTATTGATACAGCTTGCTTTTGTAATCCTGAGCTATTAATTGATTTTACTGGCATTTTAACTGTAACGCCACTCGATAGTACAGCAGTTATGACATTTACTTTTACCTTATTTAGAATCTGTGAAGGTATAAGAACTCCTCAAGCAGTTTCTACATTTGAATTTAATTATACAAATATTTTTCCTCCTTACCCTGATAGCCGTACTTTAATTTTTGAATATTCACCTTGTGATGACCAATGCAAAGAGTGTTGTACCTATATACTTGAATTAACTAGTATTTATTACCTATTCCCAGTAACCACTAATATATCTATAAATGGAACCCTATGTGCATTAGCTGTAAAAGCTTGAAATATAAAAGACTTCCCTATCGAAGTCTTTTGTTTACATAAATGCCACAGTCTATTCAAAAGTTTCATCTGTTGTACTAGACGCAAAAATCATAACACAAAACCCCCATAATTATATAAAATACATTTAGTCGGTTTGTATCTTGTTTATCCGACGTAAAAATCATCCTATACTTTTATGAAGGTTTTTTATGTTTATTTGTTATAATTTTATTTAATGAAATTTATGAACTAAATACTAATTAATACTATAATTGGTACTCGTTGTTATTTGAATTGTATCCGTTGCCGAATTATAGGTAAGTCCAAAATTCAGCAATAATGCTAAATCTCTAAGCATTACATAGTTGTTACCATCTATATTGTATGCAGTCATAGTAGTAGCCTGATTGTCCAGTGTAACTGTCTGTATAGATATCATTATATCCTTGGATGCCTTTAAAGGTTTATTTTCCTGTCCATTAGCTGTGTAATATCCACTTGATATAAGAGATATTGCATTTGTAGCTTCATTATAACCCACAGAAAATTGTTTATTTGATCCAGATAGTATACTTGCTATATCTCTCAGTTTTACAAAATTGCTTCCACTTATATTGTATGCATTTAACTGCTTTGCCACTCCATTTACATTTAAATTCTGAATACTAACTAAAGATTCTAATTTTTTAGCATGTTTGTATATACTTACACTATAGGTTTTTATGTCATAAGAATCACCCGTCAAATATACGGTTATGTTAAAAGTATTATATCCTTCATTTAAATTATAACTTTGACTCCATGTTGAACTATTCAGTTCAGTGTTATTCAGGTAAATCTTAGTATTCGTACCTGTCATCATATAAAAGCTTACACTTTGAATATGATTACCCACATTTGCCGTATAGTTTTTCTTGCCTGAATTAAAGTTCGGGCTTAAAGCAATTGTATTTCCACTGCTGTCCTTTGCACTTAATGAAGAAATAACTGCTTCAGTTTTTTCTTCAGTCGTACTGTCACTGCCATAGTTTACAGTAAGTGTGTATTTTTCGGATTCACCACAGTTTTCTGCTATAACATTTATTTCAAACTCATTTTTTCCTTTTTTAACCTTAAAATCTAAATAGTCTTCTTTTCCTACCATTTTTCCATTGATAAGTACATGAGCTCCGGAATCCTTTGCTTCTGCATAAATTCTAGCGGTATCATAATCATTGCTTTTTACAGACACCGTATAGTCCTTTATACTCTTATCAAAATCTTTGTTTAAAGAAACCTTGGAATAAGAATCTTTCCCATCTTGTACTTTCACAGATAATGAATCTAATCGATCTTCGTCGTCATCATTTTTATCACCACACATAAAGGTTACCGTATATGTATCCAGTTTCTTATCATCTCTATCTTTTACAACTATTTTCACCTCATCACCATCAGAGATGTTCTTCTTACGAGCAAGATAATCATCATCTTCAGTAACTTCGTCCCCATCGCAATACACTTTATATTTGCTGTTGTCCGGTTTCATATAAAGATATACAGTATCTTCATCCTTAGGTAAAAATACATAATAATCCGCAATCTCAGGATCAAACTTAGGAAATAAGGTGTATAATTCTTTTGAACTGCTCTTGCTCTTACTTATCGAAAGCTTGTCTAAGGATTCATCAGCAGTGCTTGAACTTGATGCAAATGCAATGTTGCTTGTAGCTATTATTAATGATATAACAAGTAAAATAGCAAAAAATTTTTTCATAACGCCCTCCATTTTAATTTATTTGCTATAACAGAATTTTGTAATCTGTTACCCCTCTCTTCTATTATGCACATTTGTATAACATTTTTCCAGTCATAATTGAATATTTATATAAATTTTTCCAGTCATAATTCGATAATTATCTTTTTTGCTGCAATAATCAAAGTATCTTTTTTATTTTCTAGTTGGTTTTCCATGACTTGCTCTAAAAGCCAGTTTAATATTTCTCCAATTATTTTCCCATCATGGATACCTATTTTGATTAAATCATTTCCATTTACAGCTAATTGTTTTAAAGTAAAACATTGCTTCTCTTCTAAAATCTTGCTCATAGTGCTTTGTATATTTGCAAGTGTTTTTAGTTTTTTTTCTTTGAGATAATCAGACTGTCCCATAACATCTGCCTGTTTAACCAGCAATAACCGCTCAAATTGTACTATCCCAATTTTGTTCAGCCATTTTTTAATAAACTTACTGTTTTCACTAATATCTGCATCATGATATTTTATTAACTGGCAGACATCACTTATGGTCTGATTATCAAATTTAAGATCCCTTAAGATTTTTTCTGCTATCTTTGCCCCAAATTCACCGTGACTGTAAAAATGCCCAATACCTCTTCCATCGCAGGTATAACATTCTGGCTTTCCTATGTCATGTAAAAGTACGGCTAACCTTATAATTGGCTCACTTACAGAATTTTCTACAGCAGCAATTGTATGCTCCCAGACATCATACTTATGATGTGGATTATTTTGCTGAAATCCAATCATAGGTTTGATTTCAGGTATCATAACAGATAAAATATCACTATAATTTTTTAGAATTTCTTTTACTCCTTTTCCAGAAAGCAGTTTACATAGTTCTACATTTATCCTCTCTTTTGCAATATTCTTTATAAGATTTTTATTATGGTGTATACTTTCAGAGGTTTCTTTTTCAATTGTAAATCCAAAAACCGAAGCAAACCGAAGGGCCCTGATTATTCTGAGAGCATCTTCTTTAAATCGTTCATCCGCTTTTCCTACACATCGAATGATACCATCTTTTAAATCGTTACAACCCTTGTAATAATCGACCAGGCCTTTGCCTGAATTATATGCCATTGCATTCATTGTAAAATCTCTTCTCGCTAAATCCTCTTGTATTGAATTTACAAATTGTACATTTTCTGGTCTCCTATTATCTAAATACTCTCCATCAATTCGATATGTGGTGATTTCGTAAGATTGGCCGTTTAACCTTACCGTTACAGTGCCATGTTTCACTCCTGTTTCAATCACATGATAATCTTCAAAACAGTTTATAACCTGCTCAGGCTGCGCTGATGTACAAATATCCCAATCATTGGGTTTACTGTCCATAAGGCTATCACGAATACACCCGCCTACAGCATATGCCTCAAAGCCTCTTTCTTCTAGCCTATTTATAATTTTTTCCACATCAACTGGTATATTTATAATCACAATTCCTCCTATAATAAATTCTAATTATATTTTTCGATTACTAAAATATATAAAGTGATTAATCGATTCTAAAATGTCCTGAAAATTTTCCTTTGGCGCAGCTTCTATATATTTTTTCAAAATTTCATTTTCTTTATCGTCTTTATATCTTCCATAGAAAATATCAAACAAATTATGTCCTCTACCATAAATCCGTATAAGTTCCATATTGTCCTTTATATCTTGCTTGCTTTTAATTTCCAAACCTGTTTTTTCATATAGATTTTTAAAACTGGTCAATCTATATAAGTATTCCTCATACTTTTCAAACAAAATATCATAAAACTTCTCCTCACTTGGTACTACCCCAATCTGGGCCATAACTACAGGATCAAGGAAATAGTTTTCAAAGGAATAATACTTTAAAACCAGAACATTTCTTGGTAACACTTTAGGCAGGTTTCCCACATCTTCAGCTTCTCGTAATCTATAATAGTTACACAATTGTTCCTGAAGCTCTTTCTTATCTTTCCCATCACCATCCCGTATCATTACAAATTGATCCTTTAAATATAACTGATTGATATATTTAAGGTTAGCATATGTTTTAATATTTGTGCAGCTGTTTGTCGTAATAATAGAAATTCTATGCAGTTTTCCTGCATCATCATAAATCTCTGAGTAATACTTATTTAACAGTAATGGCAATCGGTTTCTATCCTGCTTTCCCTCTACTATAAACACAAAACTTACATTCATCAAATCATTTGCACTATATCCTAAGTCATCTAAAATCCTGCTTATATCATTTTGTTCACGTAAAACAGTATATCCCTCTTGATCTAATTTGACCTGTTTTATTTGATGGGAATTAAAATTGAAAATCATATTAGGTGAATGGGTAGAAAAAATTACCTGGTTCTTAAGGGATAACCTATATAAAATCTCACTTGCTACCTTTTGTAACTGCGGGTGCAAAAACATTTCTGGATCCTCTATTAATATAATGCATGGCAGTTTTTCCTTGGTTTCTAAATAAGCCTCTAACAGTGAGAAAATATAAATGCTCTTCATGCCCTCACTCATATTTTTTGTCCATTCTATTTCATCATTCTGCTTTTGATACATCATTACATTCATCCTAAATAATGCATCAACATCAAAATTAAACTGATAAATTAATGAATGCGGCAATCCACTATTTTTATTAAAATGATAATTCAACCTTTCCATAAAATTATCCATGTCAAGATTCATCAGCTTATATTCCAAAAGTTTTGCTGTTTCAAATACACTAAGCTGACTTATTTTCTTTTTTTCTATAACGCCTATGCATTGAAAACATTCATTACAATTTTTGGTCTCATCAAAAATGCACTTATTGGCTCTAAGTTCACTAAGTGCTGCCTCATGGCTTCGTGTCATCAAAATATCTGCCTGTATTTCTTCAAGATTTCTGGTGTGATCTATGTAATACAGCTTTGGCAGTGCCTGTACTATATACTTATTATCCTTTTTAAAGCCATCATAATATCGAAAGCCACCCTGTTTATTTGCAATAAAAGTAAAAGACAAAATGCCATCTATACAAGAAGGGAGTTTACTTAAAAAGTCTGTACTCCAAAGTTCCCATCTTTTATATTTGCTTACTTTGCCCTGTTTGTGAAGTAAACGCAAATCTTCCTCCTCAATGGAAAGCCTTACGTCAATTTCTATGTTATTCTCCTGCTCATTAAAATTCTGTATACAAATTTTATACATCTGGCATACAGCTAGAATCGCATCAAGAATCACGGTTTTACCCGTGCTGTTCTTCCCTATAAGAATACTGGCATTTTCCAATTTTTCAATGTTCAGTTCTCTAACGGATTTAAAATTTCGAATAGCTATAGCCTCAAATTTCATAATCTAAGCCCCTTTATTCTATCTTATAAATGTAACTTTCTATTATTTATGTTTGTATTCAACTATAAGTTCCAAAAACTTCTGTCCATAACGTCCAAACTTGACTTCTCCTACCCCTGAAACTTCCAGCATATCTTCTTTTGTTTCAGGTAAGGTTCTTGCCATGTTTTTTAATGTTTTATCTGCAAATATGATATAAGGTGGTAAGCCGATTTCCTTAGAGATTTCAAGTCTTAGTCCTCTAAGAAGTTCAAACAATTCAAAATCATATTCTGGCTCTCCCGACTTTAATTTTTTCTTAACCACTTTTGTCTCTGACATATTTGTTCGATCAGTCTCTTTTGCAATTCTCATAATCACAGGGGGTATAAAATCCTGCTCACTATTCAATTGAACAACCGGATATTCACTGTCTGATAAACAGAGTATATTTTCAAGCACCAAGTAGTTCATAACTTGCCTTATACGTGCAATAGAAACCTTTCCCAGTAATCCATAGTAACTATTTTCATTCAGTTTGTACCGCCTTACAATGTCAATATTACTTCCATGCAATGCCTGAGCCATAGTATTCATTCCATAAGCTCTTCCACATTCTTGTATACATCCAATTATAGCCTCTGCAATTTCAGTTACATCGGCTTCTTCAAATTCGGTATCACAGTTGGAACAATTACCACAATAATTACCACTGCCCTCTCCAAAGTAATTTAATATATATTCACGAAGGCATTCATTTGTGGCACAATAAAAAGTCATCTTCTTCAGCCTCTGCCTGTCTTGCTGCTTTACAAGTTCCATAGTTTCCTGATCCAGTTCACTATTATCTCTATTATTCTCAATAAAAAACTGATTTGTTATAACATCTTGCCCTCCATAAAGCAAAATACACTCTGCGTTCTCACCGTCTCTTCCTGCACGTCCTGCTTCTTGATAATAACTTTCAATATTTTTGGGCATATTGTAGTGAATGACATATCTAACATTAGACTTATCGATACCCATACCAAAAGCATTTGTAGCTACAATAATAGGTTTCCTGTCATAAATAAAATCATCCTGATTCTGCTTCCGCTCTTGGTCAGATAGTCCCGCATGATACCTTGTCACCGGTAATCCCACAGATTGCAGCTTATAGCACACCTCTTCAACATTTTTCCTGGTGGCACAATAAATAACTCCACTCTTTTCACAATTATCTTCTACATATTTTTCAACAAATCCAAATTTATCTTTTGGCTTTTTAACTGCAAAATATAAATTGCTTCGGTCAAATCCAGTAACTAAAAGTGTATAATTTTCTAACTTTAAAATACGTATAATATCTTCTCTGACAGTCTTGGTAGCCGTTGCTGTAAATGCACTGATTACAGGTTTTTCCGGTAACTTTTCAATAAAATTAAGTATTTTCAAATAGCTAGGTCTAAAGTCCTGTCCCCACTGGGATATGCAGTGTGCTTCATCAATACATAGCATAGATACTTTTATATGTAATGCAAAATCTAAAAATTCTTCTGATTCAAGTCTTTCAGGGGCTACATACACAATTTTATAAGTGCCTTCTTTCGCTAACTGCAAGGCTTTTCTAAACTGTCCCTGAGTTAGTGAGCTATTTAAATACGCGGCCCTTATTCCCACTTGATTCAATGTCCCTACCTGGTCTTTCATAAGGGAAATAAGTGGAGATATTACCAATGTAATACCCTCTAACATTACGCCTGGAACTTGATAGCAAATAGATTTGCCAGCACCTGTAGGCATAACCCCTACCGTGTCTTTGCCCATTAAAATACTATCAATCAGTTCTTCCTGACCTTCTCTAAAACTACTATATCCAAAATATTTTTTTAATACCTCATGCTTTGTCATAATTATCCTAAAATCCTATCCCCAATTTCTAATGTTCACTTTCTAACAATTCTGTGGACATTATACCATAATTTTGCATCCTAATGCCGTTTTACCTTACTAATTTTTTCATTGCTATTTTTCTTCAAATATATTATACTCCTGTTAGAACATTTGTTCTAAATGTAAATTTACGATGAATAGGTGGCAAAATGATTTATATAAACGGATTTAATATTTCTAACCATAAAATACCCAACACCAATGCTTATCCCTACAATGTATTCGAACATAAAGACTGCGGATACCTTAATTTTGATTCTATCACCATTTTATACGGGAACAATGCATCAGGTAAATCTACCCTTTTAAATGTTATGGCTAACAAATTACAAATGAAAGGTGCTGAAATTATAAGAGGCAAATTAATTTATTTTAACCGATTTATAAATGAGTGTGATTTTACGTATGCAGACAATGAATTTGGTAGAAGTATTAAAATGCTTTCCCCTCAGAGTAGATATATAAAAAGTGAAGATATCATGTATGAAGTAAAAAAAATACAACAGGATGCAGTTTTGAAGCAAGGTCATCTGTATCAAAAAACTTTAGAAGGTATGTCTGAAGAGAAACGAGAACAATACGAGAATTCTTGGGAATGCGAAAAGCGCCTTGATGAGATTCGTTTTTCTCTTGAAAAGTACTCAAATGGAGAGGCAACGCTACAGGTCTTAGAAGATAGTATCTATTCCGATTCCCTATATTTATTAGATGAACCAGAAATGTCTCTTTCTCCTCAAAACCAGGTACTTTTAGCAGAAAAAATAAATGAGTGGTCAAAATATCTCTCTTGTCAGTTTATTATTGCCACCCATTCACCATTTCTTCTTGGTACTTTAAATGCCAAGATTTACAATTTAGATACAAAAGATTTCAAAGTCTGCCATTGGAGTGAACTTGAAAATGTAAGGTTTTATTATGATTTCTTTCAAAAGAATACATCTCAATTTATTAAATAAGATCTTTAAAATCGTATTTCTATTTTTCAGTATAGGTCAAGCTCTGAATACTATATCCATATATGGAATCTGGATTCTTTACGACTTCAACTTCTGCTGTTCCATAAACAGGATTTCCTTCTGTAGCTGGATCACTTAATTCTACAGCTATGGTCGCCGACATGGTAGGATCAGTCGAACTGTTTGCCTTGCTTAAAGTAATGCCCTTCACTGTAAAATAAGTTTCAGGTACATCTAAACATGGAACTTTATAGTCACTTGTTTCACTATCAAAGGTAGTTGAAAAACCTTGCGGCAAATCGGGAACCGGCAGTTTAAAATCTGCAAAACATGAATTGAAATATTTTGCCACCATATCGAGATTCATGATAACATAATTTTCTGTTGTATTTGTGGCATCGCCCCCATAAGCTGCTATCAAACCCTGAACTATGTACCACTGAGACTCCACATTATCATTTCCTGATAGAATAACCGTGCCCATATCCTTTCTAGCAGATCTTGCTGCGGACATAAGCATTGGTTCCATCTTTTTAATTGCTTTTACTGCATCCCCGTCAAAATAATTATTTATACTTTCATCAATCTCTAAATCCTTTGAAATTGCAAGATCATAAACTGACGGTTCTGCATGGCTATTTACATTTTCTGTCTGTTCTTGTGTTTTTTCAACATTTCCATCAGAATCGCCCCCCTTGTTCCCACATGCAAGCAGGGAACACCCTAAAACAAATGTTAGTGCAACTATTAAAATCCTTTTCTTCATCAATTACCCCTTCTTTCTTTTTTTACTTAGATTTTATATAAACAGTACTGCTGGCATCACTCCATGATAACCCATAATCAAATGCTTCAAGTACTGCCCTTGCCGGCAAATAAGTTCTTCCTTCCTTCATAACAGCCTCAGTATCCATGTCTACACGTTTTCCGTTGACTGTTATAAAACTATCCCCTATAGCTACTTTAACTGTAACGTTTTTTCCTGCTGGATATTCATTTGTAGCAGGATAATTTTTAACAGCAGTAACCGTTTTAGAAGCATTATCCCATGTAATCTCTGCTCCAATAGCTTCAAGTAACTTTCTCATGGGCACCATGCTTCTATGGTTTTTATCTAAAAAAGGTACCCCTAGTCCAAGCTTTTTACTAAACTGAAAGCTCTGATTGTTTAGAACCACCGTAACATAATTCTGCAGTTCTACTCGAGTTAAGTCTTGTGCATTTTCCACAGTTTTATAAACCTCTGAAACTGCACTGTATTTTCCCAGCTCAGCATCACGCCAATCTACATCTTCGTTAACATCAAAAAACATAACACCACCAGCCTTCTTAAGAGCTATAGATGTTTTTTCTCTCAGTGTATTTAGTCCGTTGTAATAAGAGGCGTTAGGACTTGTGGCTGCATAATCTACATAAGCATTGTTAACATTCTGTTCTACCAAATGCCGGTATTGCAGCCAGCTGGGTCTTGCATAAAGAGGCATTCCCAGTACTATTTTCTCTGGTGCGACACCTCGATTAAGCCAATAGTTAATTGAAGTTGTTCCGAACCATAAAGGACTGTGCTCAGCATTATTCATGTCATACCCCATCACATTTATGAACTCAAAAGAATTCAGACATTTGTCTGTCATCAGCATTGAGACCTCAGGTCCTGCTGTAGTGGACCATGCACCATTAACTGCAGCCGTCAATTTTTTCTCTTTATTTTGTAATGCTTTAGATAATTCCACTACAAATTTTTCATAATTTCCGATTGTGGCAGCATTAGGATGCTCCCAATCGATTTCAACACCATCTAAGCTGTTTTGTACTGTGAAATTTACCACACTTTCAATAAGCTTTGCCCTTAGGCTGCTATCAGCGGCTACTTTTTCAAAAGTCCCTACAAGCGGTTTTCCCTCATAAGACCATCCGCCTAGTGCAATATACACCTTACATCCATCTGTATGTGCTTTTGAAACTACTGCTGCAAGCTGTTCTGGCTTATTAAGCGGCTTAACCGTTCCGTCCTCGTTAGGTATAAGGAATGCATACATAATATGAGTCATCTTGTTCGTCTGCAATTTTTCTACAGGTTCATTAAACAAGTCTCCTGAATAATAACCAACAATTTTAAAATCATCCGCTACATTTTTTTCTTCTGCAAAGCCTAAAACCGGTACCCCCATTACCATCATCATTACTAAAATTAGAGCGATTACTTTAGTTTTCATTAATCTGACCATTTTTTCTTTTCCCCTTTCAAGCGTACCCGTTTATAATAAATCTTGGCTCACCAGTCTCATGAAAATAAAAGACTATACTATTAGCTAAATCTTCTTGATTTATAAAATCCTTCACAATATCTGGATATTTTGATTTAAAATATTCTACTATACTTTCTCTTGAGCAACCTAGCCTATATAGTGCTGCCTCCTCCGACAGCCTTGCTCCACAAGTAGTATCATAGTAGTAAGAATTAACATAACTTTCACTTCCAGAACCTAAAGCAGAAGAATAAGTCGTAAAAACATTCAATACGGCCACTTTTCCTAAATTACTTACACTATAATTGATATTAACCCATGGGTAGGAAAATCCCGCAGTACTTGGCTCATATTTTTTATTCTGTGAATACTCAATTATATTTTGGAAATCCAATTGAATAAGCGCATTAAAATTGTCACTACCATTCACTGAAGTTTTAACTTTAGGGATTACCACATCATATTTCATAACATTGGGTTCATCTATATGATCATTTATAAGAGGCTCTACCTCCAAAGGATATTTAATTTCTTCCTTTACAAAAGGCTTATAATCAAAACCTGTACCCATTTCTATGGCTGCTACTTTTCCTTCATCCATGTAAAAGGCTATGTAATTCTGCGTATCATCTTTCCCAGTAAATCCAAAACAAGTCCAATCTTCATTTCCTTTTAATACCTTTTGTTCCTCTGCAAAACTGTTAAACCATTCTCCACCAAAAGATTTACTTGAAAAAACCAGATTATCCACACCATAAGCATTAAATAGCTCTTCTTCTGATTTGCCTACACTTATACCTCTGCTGGTTTCTACCTTGGGATCCACCGTTACCATTCTTAAAACAGGTTCATAATGTTTTTCAAAATAACAATAGGTCTCTGCGCAGATTTCTTCTGCTTTCCACAACTTCTTGCAACTTGTGAATCCGCTCATAAAATCTCCAGAATCTGCTTTGATTGCTTTAGCCTCACCAACTGGAAATTTGCCTTTATCATTTTGACCAATACTGATTTTATTACTATTTAAAGTCAACGTATATTCATCTTCAACTTTCATAGGTTTTATCTGCTCATAACGGTATTCAATATATGCATTAAAATCCAATTTTCCCTCTTTCGTTCTTGGGAGTTGTTTTTCTATAAGCCATAGGAATTCATATAACTTTTTTCCATCATCGTATGCAGATATATAGATATCACCAATTCCAGGATTTTTTACTATCCACCCCTCTTTATCACGGGTAAATTTTATTTGATCTCTTTTTTCAATTTCATCTAACTGCTGAGTATTTTTAGGTTTTAACCGAAGGTTAATCTCATAAAAATCAAAGGTGCCACCCTCACTATATGGAACCTGGTTTACAAGCTTAACTTTACTAATTTCATACTGTTCTATGTTAATGCCCATTTCTTTATACGTTGATATCAGCTTGTCTTTTACCAGTTTATCTGCTTGAGCAGAAATAATTTTCTCATTTGCTGTATTTTCAGTTGCCTTATTATCCCCACAAGCTCCCAAAATAGCGATTACTACAATAAGCAAAAAAAGTCCCAAAACTCTCTTTTTCATTAAATCCCCCTGTATCTTTTCAAATACACTTTCGTACAATACTTTTATCTATTTTATAATTATAATGTATATTTATCAACCTATTTCCCAAAATGTAACAAAAACGTAGAAAAGCAGGCCTTCGCCTGCTTAAATATGCTAAATTATACTATTTAATATATTCGATAAAATCGGCAATTCAAAAGGAACAAAGAAAGTCAAGATAACACCAGTTATCAATGCTACTAATCCCAATTCTGCTCCTACAAATTTTGTTACCGGTACCAGCATAGTATCCATGTTTCCTGCTGCCCCGCCTGCAATTGGACTCCCCTTGCTGATCTTAATTAAAATCGGCAGAAGTATGACTGTGAAAAATTCACGCATTACATTTACCATAAAACCATACGTTCCTACCTCGATTCCATAAGTCTGCGTCATGTATGCACCTGTTATACTATAATAGCTCATTCCTCCTGCAGAAAGTATGGATATGTGTAAAGGCAGCCCCAGTATAAGCCCTGCTAACGCTCCTCCTATTACGCTTCCTGCAAATATAGCCAATGATATGTACACAACTTTAAATCCAAGAATTTTTATGTATCCAAATACTTTTCTATTGGTTCCAAGACTAATACCTACACCTGTGTATAAAAGAATCAGCGAACCATATAAGCTATAGTCTAAATAGGTTGAAAAACTCTCTTGTAATAAAAAATATCCAATAATGACGCCAGCTATAATGCTGACTGGCATAATCCAAACCAGCGGAGAAGTTTTCTTTTCCTCTTCCTGGCTGATATCCACTTCTTTATTAACGTCTATTTTTTCAATATAAAGTTTTTCCTGCAATGCTGAAAGTGGCAGCAAGGTTTTTTCTACAAGGACTACAAATATAATACTAAATAGAATAGCACTTAACGATATCACTACACAATTTAGTCCAATCACTGGTAAATTCAGCATAACCGAATCATTAATCCCTATGTTCATGCCAATGGTAAGCATTAACACAATTAATGCAATATTAATAATCCAGTCTACAGCTTGTAAAACCCTTCCCGGCAGCTGTTTTATACTAACCAGCAATCCCGCTCCTAAACAAATAAATGGCATTAAAGTCATAAAAACACTCTCCTTAAAATTTTTTTGTTTCCGTTCATTCTTTATATATAACGTTCAATTTCTTTAATCAGACTTTTCATGGATTGAATTCTTATCCCCTGACCGCAACCACAAACATCCGACTGAAAATCATCAATCGCTTTATTCAGAAGAATCAGCTTGTTTTTTAATATAATTTCATCTTCATCCCCTTCAATGTCTCCGTAGAAAACCTGCATAAATGATTGATTATCCATTGCCTTCTGTAAAAGTTCATTTCTCTTGCACTTTACATCCATAATGTCATCCATTACTTATTTTCCTCCTTAAAAAACTAAAGTCTATTTCCATAATAAATATACTAAGGGCCATCAGGAAAGCTCCAAAATATGCTCTTACCGTCAGTATGTCGCCAGCAAAATAATATGCAACAAAACCAGCTATAACAGGCTCTAGTGAAAATATTACACCTACATGTGATGCGCTGGTGTATTGCTGTGCCAAAGTTTGAATAAGAAAGGCCAGCCCTGTACAGAAGATTGCTAGGAATAGAGTTGAAATCCATACTTTTGGAGTATAAGGCAAATGTGGATTCTCTGTAATAAGAGAAAAAAACAAACTAATGACACCTGTAGTGCCTAACTGTAACACACCAATTTGGAATGCATTAGTATTCTCATGGGATAAGGCTTTCTCGGTTGTTACTAGATGAACCGCATAAACAATACCACAAATCAAACAAAAGATATCTCCTTTGAGATTTTCACGATTTAGTGTAAAACCATCATTAAGAGTAAGCAATGCTATTCCTATCAAACTCATAATTGCAACAAAGAAAACCTTTTTGTCTGGTGATTTTTTGTTTACAATGCCTGATAATATTGGCGTTACAATTACTGTCAGCTGACAAAGAAAACCGCTATTTGATAAAGTAGTATTTTTTACCCCTATATTCATGCATGCATACATAACCGCAAGAATACATCCCAGCAATACACTCCATTTTAGCGTTTCCTTAGAAATATTTCTAAGCTTAGGAAAAGTAAATATTATCGCAACAAAAAAAGCAACTAGGAACCGAACAGCATTCAAATTGAATGGAGCCAGAGATTGTGTACTGATATCTGTCAGTAGAAATGAAAACCCCCATGATAAAACTACAATCGACAGCATAAAATCTGCTTTCAGTTGCTTACTCATTATATCCCCTTCCTAAATGATGTTGCATTATATTTACTATTAGTATATTATCAAGATATAAATAAGTAAAACGAATCTTTTTAATGTATGTCATAAGAATTCCTAATGTGAGGTAAATAAAATGGGTTATACAAAATATAAGGCTTTTCTTAAGGTGGTTGAATTAAACAGTTTTACAAAGGCTGGCAAATGCCTGGGATATACTCAGTCTGCCATAAGCCAGATGTTAAATAGTTTGGAAGAAGAACTTAACACCACTCTTTTATTTAGAAATAAATCAGGGATTAAAATAACAAATGAAGGCATTGAATTATTACCTTTTATTAAGGAGGTATGTGATAGCTATGACATTTTAAATGAAAGGGCGGTCTCTATTAATAGTATTGATCGAGGTATCATAAAAATTGGACTAATTAATTCCGTTGCATATACATGGATTTCTGATATCATGTCAGAGTTTAGGGAGAAATACCCCAATGTAAAATATGAATTAACTACTGGAAATAGCAAAGAAATTCAAAATATGGTAAAAAGCCAAGATATAGATTTTGGCATTGCTTACTCTCCTGTTATTTCAGAATTAATGGGTGTCAAACTGATGGATGAAGAGCTTTGCTTAATCGGTGCTAAACGTGATGGGGCAAATCAAAAGTTTACTATTGACCAATTGGCACCATTAAATTTTATCTGGTCAAAAGGAAATGAAGAATTCTGTCTTTTAGAAGAAATGCTTATAAAAAAGGGACTAAACTTAAAGAAAGTTTTAGAGGCTCCGGATCTTTTGGCTTCTGTCACATTAGCGGAAAAGGATTTAGGCCTAGTAGTGGTAAATAAAACTTTGGCAGAAAAATTCCAGTATAACATTGATGTTATTGAACTGGAATTAGATTCCACTAGAGAAGTTTCCATAATTCTCAATGATTTAAACCGAATTTCAAGAACAGGTAAATGCTTTCTTGACTTATTAGTAGAGAAGTATTGCGAATAAGTCAAAAATGAAACGAATACATAGGAGGTGGCCGTTATTAAAAAGATATTGATTATTGAAGATGATATTTCATTAAGCAATGGCATATCGCTTGCACTGAAAGACAGTGAAATTACTTTTGTGCAAGTAAAAAGTTTATGTTCCGCGAAGCAAAATGTCGAATCTGTCCATTTTGATTTAATTATTCTGGACATCAATCTGCCTGATGGAAACGGGCTAGATTTTCTCAAAGAGCTTCGAAAATCATCCGCTGTTCCGGTTATTATTTTAACTGCCAATGATATGGAAACAGACGTGGTTACAGGTTTGGAATTTGGAGCTGATGATTATATTACAAAGCCATTCAGCTTAATGATTCTACGGGCAAGAGTAAACGCCCGTTTAAGGAACGTCCATTCCACCGCTTCAGATATGATAAAATTTGACGGTTTTTTGTTCTCTTTTAACAAAATGGAGTTTCTTAAATACGACATTCCTATAGAGCTCAGTAAAACAGAACAAAAGCTGCTTCGTATTTTAATTGAGAACCGAGGGAATACGGTTACTCGAGCCCAGCTAATTGACTTAATCTGGACTGATGGTGCTGAGTATGTGGATGAAAATGCACTTTCGGTTACCATCAAGCGATTACGTGACAAACTGGAGGACACTCCATCCTCTCCCCAATATATCAAAACCGTATACGGTATTGGCTACACATGGGTGGTAAAATGATGAACAAGTTAGATTTGATTTGTGTTATTGTGGCTGTTGTCGCAATTGGCGCTACAACGATAACAATTCTTCTATATCAAAGAAAAATGCACCATCTAATGAATAATCTACATATCATGCTGGACAGTGCTATAAAGGGTGATTTCAGTGAGCGCGTTTTTGACGAGTCCACATTATCTGCTTTGGAAACAAAAATGTCGCAATATTTGTCATGCTGCATCGTGTCCTCTAAAAACCTGACGGAAGAAAAGAATAAAATAAAAAGTCTGATTTCTGATATATCACATCAAACCAAAACGCCCATTGCCAACATTTTGCTTTATTCACAACTTTTAAATGAGGTTGAACTTCCTGAAAACTGCTCAGTCTGCGTGAACGCCTTATCCTATCAAGCAGAAAAGTTAAATTTTTTGATTGGAGCGCTTGTGAAAATTTCGCGTTTAGAAACGGGTATCATCACCGTCAATCCAAAAAAGCAATCGGTTCAAAAACTGTTTTGTGCTGCCATAGCTGAAATAAAACCAAAATTAGAGGCCAAAGAAATCTCTCTTCAAGTGGAACAAACAGATATCACTGCATACCTTGATATAAAATGGACAACTGAGGCACTATACAATATCCTTGATAATGCAGTAAAGTATTCTCCTGTCAAAAGCATGATAAGAATTAAAGCTTTGCCCTATGAGTTGTTTTGTCGTATTGATATTTCAGATGAAGGAATTGGCATTGCAGAAGAAGAACAGAGCAAAATATTCTCACGTTTTTATCGTTCCCCAACAGTCAGCCATGAGGAAGGTGTTGGAGTTGGTCTGTTTTTAGCCCGAGAAATTATTTTTTCTGCTGGAGGTTACATTAAAGTATCCTCAAAGCCTGGTCAAGGCTCTACTTTTTCAATTTTTCTGCCAACGGAAAAAAGGTAAATCTTTCAAAACTGTTAGATTTAAGAAAGAATGTGGAAAGATTGTGTTGCTATACTGTCTGTATCATGGAAAACTATGATACAGATTTTTGTTTTGGAGGAAATTTTAATGATCATACTTAATACAAAAGATTTAAGAAAACAATATGGCAGCTTTGAAACGGCTGTTCACGCACTAGATGGTGTGAACCTGTCAATAGAAAATGGAGAATTTCTAGCCATCGTAGGTACCTCAGGCAGTGGCAAATCAACTTTACTGCACATGCTTGGCGGCCTTGACCGCCCTACCAGTGGAAGTGTTACTGTTGATGGCAAAGAGATTTTTTCTCTAAAAGACGAGGAACTGACAATTTTTCGGCGCCGTAAAATTGGATTTATATTTCAAAATTACAACCTTGTTCCAGTACTCAATGTGTATGAAAACATTGTACTGCCCATCCAATTGGACGGTAATGAGCCTGACGAAAATTATCTAACACAAATTATCGATACACTAGGGCTTAACAGCAAACTTCAGAACTTACCAAACAACCTTTCCGGAGGTCAACAGCAACGTGTTGCCATTGCAAGAGCATTGGCCTCAAAGCCTGCGATTATTCTTGCTGATGAGCCTACAGGCAATTTGGATAGTAAAACCAGCCAGGATGTAATGGGACTTCTAAAAGTGACTAGCGACAAATTTAAACAAACTATTGTTATGATTACACACAATGAGGAAATTGCACAACTTGCAGATCGTATCATACGAATTGAAGATGGTAAAATTGTAGGTGGTGAGCGTTCATGATGCATGTAAAAAATAAAAAAGCTATCCGTAATCTAGCCCATAAAAGCTTTCGCGCCAACAAAATACGAAATGTAATCGCAGTGATGGCTATTGCTCTGACTGCTCTACTATTTACAAGCGTTTTAACAATGGCATTTGGAGCTTTGGAAAGTATGCAGCGGGCCAGTATGGTTATGTCTGGCGGAGATGGTCACGCTACGATTAAATATGTTACGGATAAAGAGTATAATACCATCAGTAAACATCCTCTTATCAAGGAAATGGCATACTGCCGAATACTTTGTGATGATGTTGACAATGAAGCTCTCATTAAGAGATATACAGAATTTTGGTATTACGATGATATTGGACTAAAATATGGATTTGCCGAACCTACGGGCGGACACAAACCACAAACCGAAAATGAGGTGATTGCAGATACCAAGACATTGGAATTAATGAACGTCCCCTTGGAAGTCGGTACGCCTCTGACTTTAGAGCTTACGGTACATGGTAAGGCAATTAAACGTGATTTCGTATTGTCCGGCTGGTGGGAAAGTGATCCTGGCTTCAATGTAGGACAAATCTTTTCTTCTCGTGCTTATATGGATGCCCATCAAGACGAACTGCAAAATACCTATTATGAGGACTATTCTCTTACAGGGGCTATTTCTGGTTACATGAAGTTTGAAAACAGCATAAACATAGCGCAGAAATTAGAAACCGTCTTATCAGAAAGTGGCTATTCTATGGAAGGGAACTCGCCAAACTATATTGCAACCGGTATTAATTGGGCGTATATGTCCACGGGCTTTAATCTTGATGCTGCCACTGTAACCTCGCTTGCATGTGCATTGCTACTGTTTGTTTTTACAGGCTATTTAATCATATATAACATCTTTCAAATCTCCGTTTTACGGGATATACGTTTTTATGGTCTTTTAAAAACGATTGGAACAACCGGTCGACAGCTTCGTACTATTATCCGAAGGCAGGCTCTGATCTTATCATTGATGGGTATACCGCTTGGCTTGCTGTCTGGATTCTTTGTGGGAAAGAAGTTAGTACCCATATTAATGGTTCAAACTGCCTACGCTGGCAGCGCCGTATCGGTGTCACCTAACCCGCTCATTTTTGTAGGAGCTGCTGTTTTTGCGCTAATTACTGTGTTCATCAGTACTTACAAGCCAGGAAGGATAGCGGCAAAAGTGTCTGCCGTTGAAGCAGTGGGTTATGTCGATAGCAATCCAGTCTGTGGAAAAAAGCTTAAAAAATCCCAAAATGGTGCTGAACCAAAACGTATGGCTCTTACAAATTTAGGTCGTAATAAAAAGCGTACTGTGCTAGTAATCCTTAGTTTAAGCCTTAGCATCGTCCTTACCAACACGGTGTTCACTATATCACAAAGTGTAGACGTGAATAAAGCCCTTGAAAAATTCAGTGATTCAGACTTTTTAATTGGCCATGCCGATTTATTTAACAACAAATACAACGGCAAAGACAGTGCATTAAGCGAAGACTTCATTGCTGCCGTCAACCAGCAAGAGGGTTTTGAAATCGGAGGACGTCTATATGGCAGCTGGGGCAGTTATACAAGTAAAACTTCTAAACAGACAATGAACAAGAACCCTGACGGTTCGTTTTCCACAGCTCTATATGGTCTTGACGGTTTTCCATTTTCCTGCCTGCACCTTGTAGACGGTGAGCTTGATAAACAAAAACTTGCTACAGGTAATTATATTCTTGAAGGCGTAATGACAGACGACAACGGCAATGTTAAAATGGATAGCTTCAACCACAAGGTTGGCGCTGTAATCTCATTGACCTGCAACGATCAAGTGCGAGAAATGACGGTTCTTGGTCATGTTATTGCAAACTCAAATACGAATACTGATGGGAGCTGGATGGGTTCAATCTTCTTCCTGCCAGGTTCTATATATAAAGAATTAACTGGCAACAGCTTCGTCATGAGTTATACTTTTAATGTATCGGATGATAAAGAGGCACTTACTGAAACCTTTTTAAAACAGTATACTGACAGAATTGAACCAACCATGAATTATGAGTCTAAGTTCACTGCACTGGCAGGCTTAGAGGGCATACAAGATACAGCAGTTTTAATTGGCGGCTCTTTATCCCTGATTATTGGATTCATAGGCATCTTAAATTTTATAAATGCCATTTTGACCAGCATCCTGATTCGACGAAAAGAATTTGCTATGCTGCAAAGTATCGGTATGACTCGGAGCCAGCTTGTGAAAATGCTATGCTTTGAAGGCGGTTATTATGCGGCTTTCACTATGGCAATATCCGTTTTACTAAGTATCGGCTGCTCCATGCTGATTGTACGTCCTATGTGCGGGCAGGTCTGGTTTTTTAATTATCACTTTGTTTTCTGGCCTCTGGTGATTATTTTACCACTGTTGTTTGCTTTGGGAATCCTGGTTCCTTTTGTTGTTTACCATACAACAGATAGACAAAGTATCGTAGAACGATTACGAGAAGCATAAGAAAATAAAATTAAAAAAAGCATACATAAAATGCCTACTGTATGATTAACAGTAGGCATTTTTGTTCTCATAGAATTTCATTTACAGTTTTCTTATTGTCAACTGCCACTTTCCTAATTGTAAGCTATGTTGTTCTACATTAGAACCCTTGAAATTCTCAACTGATTTTATTTGTATAATCCTATCCCTGACAATTGAATTATTTCTATATACAGATAGTATCAGGCCCATCAACCCCATGTTTACAATTAAGCTTATATCTCCCGGAGAAATGAGGGGTAATGGATGGGAATGCCAACCACATATACCTAAATTTGCAAACAAGAAAATTATACACTGGGATACTATAGTCATAGCCACTCCTAAAGCTACAATATATCCCAGCTGGCTGCTCTGCTTATTCACTATTTTATATAGTCTGATTAACAGAAACACTACCAAAGCAATCACCATTACCGCAGTAAACCATCCAAATTTATGAATCATATAGGTCAAACAATAGTCATTCTGCCAAGATGGAAGCACTCCTTCTATACCTCTTCCATTAACAACATCAAAATTTTCTTGAGTTATAAAAGAAGGCAAATCCCCCCTCCCCAATAACTTTGAATTAGAAAGAAATTCTCTTATCATCTTCAGCACATATGAGTACCCATATTCATCTCCTTCTGTGCTAAACATACACTTAAATCGTCTAAAACACAAAATAAAAGGTGCCATTATTACAAATAGTACAGGTCCCCATACTAAACCCAAGGCATATTTTTTTCGGACCTGAAACCAATCTTTTTTTATACCTGCCGTGAGGATAACCGCACCACTTATGGAAAACATCCATACTGACACAATCGATGGACCCCACTCAAATACTATACAACTAATTACTCCTACTGCACCACAGTATACCAATCCTAGATACCCTTTTCCACGCTGACTGTACACAAATCCTGCATAAAGTGGTATCAACAATACTGCACAATAAAACACATGGATATAAACATAATTTAGTTGAGGTGCAAAATTGAACAATAATAGGGTTACTGCTAAAGCCGCCCCATAAAGGACTTTCGGGTATTTTCCAATCAGGCTGTAATCTGCAAAATACATCCCAATCATTGCTACCATCCCAAAGGGCAGAACTTTTAAATAAGAATAAAAATATCCTATAGCCGGTGCCCCATCCTCCCCATTATTTAAGGAAATGAAATACCGTAATGCTACACTTACCAATATACACAAAAAAACTAATATAAAAACACCCCAGTCCGGCTTTGGTCTGTGAGTTCTGTCTAGCTGCTGCCCTACAGCAACTGCATCACCCATTTGCAATATAGCATTTTTTTCTGCCTCTTCTTCCTTTTGACCTCTTCTGACAAAAGCCTCTTTCTGGTCTTCTATATGATTTAGCAATTCCTCTGAGATACTACTGTGTGCCTTTTTCCAACGAATCTGCTCACAAACTTTTGTGATAAATTCACCAACAGCTTTATCAGTGATGTCATTTTGGCTCTTATATTCCTGCATAGTTGTCACCACCAGTACTTTTTTTCTTCTTTAATATTAATCCAAGCCATAATTTTTTTGATTTTATATCCTGTTTATCACTTACTATGGATTTGTTTCGAAATGCTGATAAAAACAATCCCATTAAATACATATTGACAATAAAACTCTTTTCTTCATATGTAATGAATGGCAATGGTCCTGCTACAGCTGTCATAACGCCAAGATTACTTGATATATAAAATGCCGATTGAATAAAGAGTTCTATAGTAACAGAAAGGCATACAATAAATCCTAATTCACTTGTTTGTCTTAAGGTAATAACAAGCATTCTAATAAGTAAAAATGCTAGAATTGCAATTAAAATAGCTGCACAAACATAGCCGAATTTATATGCTATATAAACCAATGAATAATCAGAACCCCAGCAAGGTAATATTTTTTCAATGGTCGCCGGACTTAAGGAATTAGGAAAGGCTGGCATTCCTTCTCCCCATAGTTTTAGATTTTGTATATACTGCTTAAGCACCATTATAACATAAAAATCTGGGCTTTCTTGTTGATGAATCAAACTACTGATTGGTAAAATGATTCCCCTTCCTCTTAGGCTGATATGTGCCTGTATTGCTAAAAGAGTATACATTAATACGGATAAAGCTGGAACATATACCAATAGGAATGCTTTCCATTTCTTTACTGAAAACCAGCCTTTACTGATGGCAGTTGAAAGGATAATAAGACCAGATAGGGCAAATAGGAAACACGCCATATATCCCCCGCCATAAGCAAAAACTCCAAGGGTTAAAACGGCTATAATCCCTGATTTAATAATTCCGCCATACCCGCTATTCCGATAATTGTACACAATAGCTGCATACATGGGGCACAAAAGCATAGCTGTACAAATGATATGTCCATACGTTCCAAATCTGGCTGTAGAATTAATTATAATACCACCAGAAGCAGCTAAAATACTAAAATAAAAAAATATTGGGCTTCTTATGATTAAAGTAAAATCTGTAAAATATACAAATAAAAAAGCAGCTAGCCCAAATGGAACAGAAACTAAATAATCTTTAAATGCAGAATTATAGTTTTCACCATTCATCCCCGAATAATAGCTGATAATAAATTGAACAACAGCCCCTAGTATAAGACAAATACAAAGCATTACTATAGTTCCCCATTCAGGCTTTGGTCTGTGGGTTCGATCAAGCTGCTGTCCTACTGTAACCGCATCGCCCATCTCTAATACCGCATTTCTTTCTGCCTCTTGTTCCTTTTGCCCTTTTTTGATGTAAGCTTCTTTCTGGTCTTCTATATGATTCAGCAGTTCTTGAGAAATCACTTTATGTGCTCTGCCCCAACGAATCTGCTCACATACTTTTTTCACATATTCACCGGCTTTACCAAAGTTTTGTTCTTCGTTACACTGTGGCATAAGAAACACCCCCCAGTACATCTTTTACTGCTGTGGCATAAACCGTCCATTCTTCCTTCTTTTCCTGAAATAGTTTCTTACCCTTCTCTGTAATCTTGTAATACTTCCTAGTGCGCCCCTCTTCAGATAAACCTTCGTAAGCGGTAATCATCCCCTGTTGCTCTAAAGCGTGTAATATGGGATATAAAGTTCCAGCCTTTAGTGTAAACACATTATTAGACTTTCTCTCTAGTTCCTCTATCATTTGATATCCATACATATCCTGATTTTCAAGCAGCTTTAGCACAAGCATGGTAGTGCTGCCACTCGTTAAGCTTTTATCTACTTTCATCTATATAATCCCCCTTTTGTCCAAACCAAATATATCTATAATCTACATATATCGGTAATCTATATAACATTATATATAGATTACCGATATATGTCAATTCCTAAATATTTAATTATTTTCCCTCATTGCTAAATTCGGTATTTCTCTCCCATCTAACTTTTTATATGCCAAATAAATAAAAGCATACACAATTGCACATATGATGACTGTTGCTATTTTAGTCATGTTAATAACATTCTCTTCAACTGAAAATATTGTTGTCAGACTAATTGTAATGCAAATATTTACAAATACAGTGCAACTGAAAACTATAAAAATCATATATGGCATCTTAGCAAAATTTTTTTCTTCTAACTGTAAGGCTATTTCTTCTATGCTTTTTAACAAATAATAAAAAAATATAACTTCTGCTACTGAAAATATTAAAATATACACCATTATTACTGCTTTATTTAAAAATTCATAGCTTATGACACTAGAAATAAAAACTATAATTATTGAACCTACATAGATTCCAAACATCCACATTGCAGACATGTAACATTTATTAAACTTACTATATTTTCTAATGTCCCTCAATCCAAAATCAATAAAAATCCACCCTAGTATTTCAAGGACACCGCATATTACTTTCATACTTGAAAAATCTACATCCAACACATCTAAAACATTTCTTAAATTCAACACAAATATCAAACCTAAAATCATCTTTTTAAGTGACTTTAAATCATAAATTTGTTTCTCCTCCATTCTCTAATCCCCCATGTTCTTTAGTTCCAAATTGTTATCATCGCACTGAAAGGCTTTTGTATTCGGTATTTCTCTCCCATCTAACTTTTTATATGCCAGATAAATAAAAGAACAAATCACTAGACATATTACTGCTGTTATGATGATTAAAATGTCTATAAACATGGGCTGCAGGGCTTTAAAAATAAAGGCAGAAATAGGCATAATACAAAGCGCTAAAATAAATATCCAAGCAGAAACCATAAAAATACGGTCTGCTAATTTGGCAAAAGTGTTTTCTTTCAATTGTAATGCAATATCCTCTAAGCTTTTAAACAGATAGTAATAAAATGCAATCAGTATGGCTAGTAAGATAATCGACATAAACCCTACTACCATCATTGCCAACACCCATAAAGAAGACGTATAACATTTATTAAACTTACCATATTCCCTGATTTTTCTTAGTCCTAAAATAACAATAATCCAGCCTATTATTTTTACCACACTAAATAGTATGACTATACTTGACAAATCCGTATCAACTAAGCCTGTGCCCATTTGTAAGAATATGCTGATTGAACTAATCATTATCCCCAAAATCACCCATTTAAGTGACTTTAAATCATATATCGCTTTATCTTCCATTGTCTCCCCCCAAGTGTCTTAAATCTACTAATTTAAAGCCGGAACAGGAATAAAGTTTTCCTCACCATTCATTTTCACTTTAAAACTATATACTGGCTGATAAAATCCCTTGCTATCTGCTCTGTACTCTAAATTAACATGCTCAATTGTAAGAGTTGAGATTTCCTTATCAAGATATAAATTAAACTTACCCTGTTTGATTTGTTCAAATGCCTCTGCTTCACTTATAACTTCTACATCTTTGTACTTTTCCAAAACCGCTAAACTATTGTCTACGTTTCTTATAACTCCATCCTGATAAAGAGTACCTCTAAGTTCCCCTAAAAGATATTCATCTTTATATTTTGTCATATCTGCTTTAAAGCAAAATTGTCCCTCTTGTTCTTTATTTTCAAATGTTAGCCCCTCCGGAACAGTAACATTCATTTTTTTTAATTTAGAAATGATAGTTTCCTCTTTAATCGGCTCACTTGTAGGGTTACTTTTATCAAATGTGTAATCTGTATAGCTATACAGACCCCCAGCGTATTCAATCCATAAGCTATATTCACTTTCTTCATGCGATGTATAAAGGGCATTGTCATTAAACTGAAGAATTTTTAAATTATCTGCAGGTATCCCCATTCCCTTAAAGATTTTTTTAGCATATTCGAGGGCCGTTTTTTTATCATAGACTTTAGTTTTATATATCACATCTTGTTTAGATTCTTTTGACAATTTTATGTCTGAAGTAATTTTCGCATCTTCACATTGTATCTTTGTACTATAAGCTTCTTCCAGATTTCCCAGTTCATTCATATTATACTTTATAAAAATGCCTGCGAATCCACCAATAACCAAAACTAAAGGTAATAAATAGCATGTAATTTTCTTTGGTAATTCCTTTTCTCTATGTAATACGGACAGCATGGCCATGATTAAACCATATCCAATCATTGCACCTGCAAAATTATTAACGATGTCGTCCACCTCAAATACGCCAAGATTAAATATGAGCTGTACCGTTTCAATCAATAAAGTAAATAGAGCACCTGCACTAGCAGACCAAATCACACGTTTAAATTTCTTGTTAACTAATGGCAGCAGCATTCCAAATGGAACAAACATAACAATGTTTAAAATTAAAAGCTGCCACCCTCTTAAAGTAAAGCTGTTCCATGCCTCCAGATAGGAACTAAACAAGTCCAAATTTACGGAACAATATCCCATTGACCCTCTACTAAACAACGTGGCGTATAGAACCATTAGAATATAACATACAAATGCAGCTACTATAAAAGCTGATTTAAGGTTTATCTTTTTCTGCCCCTTTAGTAACTTTCTGTATACTATAAAGTAAATGATACAAAATAGTATTGCTAAAAAAGCAACTCCCAAAATTGCAAAAACTAAATATTGTTTTAACATCCAAAAAATCTGTGAAATTAACATTTTATTCCCCTATTCTAAAATTTCCATTTCTTTATTTTAAAATTCTATATCTCCAAAAAATGTAACTGATAATTTATAGTGAAAAAGCCCAACTGGTGCAACTACAAGGCCAGCCAGCAGGCAGCCTAAAAAGCCATATGGCAAGGCGGCTATTAAAACTATAAAATAGGTGACAATTGCAATAAAACATGGTACCGCTATGTTCTTAAAAAAACTCTTTAGGATTTGAAAATAAATACTTACAAACAACACACAACAAGAAGGTGTGAAAATAAATATATAGTTTTCAATCTGATTATATAAAAAACGATCATTATATGGATCCATATAACTTTTAGCCATATAAAAAATAGTAACTATTGACCATATTACCAGCCATACTTTTAAACCAAATGACATAATTCCCCTAACCTTTTATTTATTCTTGAAAAGCTTTACTTTATTTTACAGCTGCATACATTTTCTGTAGTAATATTATAAAAGTATAGCGTATTCCCTTCTACAGTTACATTGCTTCCACAATCAGAAGTTTTAAATATAACCTTCCCCGATTGGTCAAATACCATAATCCTATACTTGGCATTCGTTGTCTCTTTAAATGTGCAAGCTAAGTATTCTTTGTTATCCCCTGTTATCTTCATTGATACTAGTTCAGCCTTTGGATTAAGTGAAATATTATTGCCTAACACATATAACTGCTTATTTTCTTTTGCAAAATAAGCCTTTCCACCCAGCACCTTAAAACTAATTTCAGGTTCAAATTCAGGTAATCCCTCTGCCTTTCCAAGAAAAATTTCTTTTCCATCTTTAAGCGACATTTTATAAATACTACCCTTACTCAAATAATAAAGATTGTCTCCTTCAATCTGAGCCGTATCAACAGCCTCTTTAGAATTACTTATTCTAGTAACCTCATTCGTATCAATATTTACCTTGTACACTTGCTTTGTATCTAATCTATAACTTCCATCACTGGCTTTTTCTAATACTTTAGATGCTCTTAAAAACAATTGATTTCCTATTAGGGAAAAATCAGGCACCCCACCAAAACTTCCTGCCAAATCAGGTATCCCCCCAAATTTCTTTACCGTTAGGGTATCATACCAATAATCTTTACTTCCAATTGATACCGGCTCTGTTTGCCCTTTTTTCTTCATGCTTAATCCTCCCGGTCCCGGCATCGGTCCAATCCAAACCATAAAAAGATTATCACCGATTACTGTAGTTTGATCATAATCCGATTGAATTTCCCTTATAGTTCCGTCAGAATTTAATTCAAACCTATGATCTGATCCCATAGTAGCTCCACCCGAATGATAATACAACATAGCTTTACCATTTTCTTCGTAGAAGCAATGCCTATCATAATCATCTTCGTCATAAAAGTTTTTCTCCAGTTGATATATTTTCTTTGTCTTAGCGGTGTTGGAAAGTGGTGCCTGCATGATTCCACCTGTACTATTGTCATAATATAAATACCCATTTTTAACCATTACACAGGTACTTTTCTTGCCCGCATAGTTACTATATTGGTTCTCATTTGCCCTATCCTTTGGAAGTGTAATCTGTTCAAGCTTTCTATTCTTGGATTTTATAACTAGACCATTTTTTACATCAAAACTATGACCCCATCCAAATTGTTCAACACCGTACTTCCAAGTCATAGGGAAATAGGTGATATCACGGAATGAGAGAAGTGGATACTGCTCCTTGCTGTTATCAATTGCTTTCCCATTTACCTTTATTGGAAACGATGGAATCTTTGCAGTATAACTTCTGCCGTTCTTTGAGGACGATTTATATGGATTATATGCTGCAGTCACCCCCGTAGCATCCACCAATAATCCTTCTTTATTCCCCTTCCAAATGGATTCAATCCCAAGATACCTGCAATCACTATAGGTCATAGGAAAATAAGTAATGTTATTGTAAACAATTAACGGATACTTACTGTAGTCATTGTTAACTACTTCACCATTCATAGTAACCTTAAAATTAGGTAATGTAATATTTACATTTTCACTCTGTCCTCCATAAGCAATAGCACTCATTTCCATGCTCATACTAAAAATTATACTTAGAGAAATCAACACACTAAAAAATTTTCTTTTCATAAGACACCCTTCTCTCCCTTGTTGTGATTGGCATTTTCAACATACTTGCTCCAATATTCCTCATCCATCTTCCAGTCATCACCAATTAAATCTTCTATGTCACTGCCCTCATTTGCTTCATTTATTTCTTCATTAAGGCACTCAAATTTTTCATTTTCCGGCTTTTTATCACCACAAATAGCTTCATAAATATTTTGTAAAATAAAAATACTAGGCGAAAGAAAACCTATAGCCGCCCCTAAAAAAAGTCCTACTTCATTAAATAAAGTTCCGCCTATAACCATTCCAACAAAACAGAAAAACATTGATACTAACCATAAAGCCATTTTGCACCTCACTCATATTCTTCGCCTACTCAAGCACGAAATTTTAATCCTTTAAAATAAAGTCTGATACCTGTACCTCTTTCCATTCTGTTGCTTTGGGTGAAATATTCGTATACAAAGTCATTTTACCTTGTTGATCTATTTCTACCATAAATTCATAATTTGCCTCTTGTGGCTCTAGATATTCTTTACACATCTGCTCATAGTATGGGCTTTTATTCTTCTTAGCCTCTTTGATATATGCTACAGATTCTGGATCCCGATCAAAATTTTTATGTATCATGGTATATAAAAATGTAGCCTGCACCTTTCCATCAACCTTCTTCTCTTCATATTGGCTAATAATTAAATCTAAAATTTCATAATAATTGTTGTATACATTCTTGAATTCCTTTTCAAGGTAAGCAGAAATCATATCATAATTATTTTCTATAGGTGAAATTGATGAAACTTCATAGGCAAAATTCTTTTCATATCTATAATCTTCAGAATCTTTATAAGTAGAAAAATTTATTTTGACTTTCTTTACTTCATCTGCAATTAAAACAACATAGTGATTAACTCTCGAGCTTTTTCCAATTGTAATGTCATTTTCACCATAAGGATAATTGAATACTCCATCAGATGTTGATTCTAAAGGAACTGGATTTACTAAATTACCTTTATCATCATATCCAAGCGCCTTTAAATAAAAAAAGAGTCCCTTACGGATTTTTCCACCGTCTTCTTTAAAACTACTGTAATTTATATTTTCAAAATCAAACTGTATATCCAGTGCTTTAACAATTTTATCGTTAGTCCTATAATACTTTAAATCCTCTTTACTAATATCCAGATTTGTCAGGGGGACCTCCGTTATATCATTTACTGTTACATTAAATTTTCCCTCTTCATTCCAGGTTTGCCCTACATCAAGAGGCTCTCCCACATCATTTGCTAAAGTATATTCCCTAGGAGTATTCAAGGGAAAACATCCATTTAAGAAACTACACATTACCATTACTACCAAAATCATTATTATATTTTTATATCTCATAATCGTTCAACCCACTTTCTTCTAGCATTTTGTTATCAGCAGTAACAATATTGATTCTCCGCCTTTTTTCTCTATTCCCTTGTATTTGTAATCTAATTCAGTGTACAAGTGCATACTTTTTCTGTAGTAATATTATAGAAGTATAGCGTATTTCCCTCTACAGTCACATTGCTTCCACAGTCAGAAGTTTTAAATACAACCTTTCCAGATTGGTCAAATACCATAATTCTGTACTTGGCATTCATTGTCTCTTTAAATGTGCACGCTAAGTATTCTTTGTTATCTCCTGTTATCCTCATGGATATCAGTTCAGCATTTGGATTAAGTGAATCATTATTACCTAAAGTGTATAATTTTTTATCTTCTTTTGCAAAATATGGCTTTCCACCCATTATAGCAAAACTCATATCCGATTCAAATGCAGGTAAGCCCTGGGTTTTTCCAACACAGCTTTCTGCTCCATCTTTAAGGGATACTTTATATACTCCGCCCTTGCTTAAATAATAAAGATAGTCCCCCTCAATCTGAGCCATATCAACATCCTCAAGAGAATTACTTACTTTTGTAACTTCATTGGTATTAATATTTACCTTATATATTGCTTTTTTATCTAGCTTAGTAATTCCATCCTTAGATTTTTCTAATACCTTAGATGCCCTTAAATATAATTGATTTCCAATAAGCGAGAAATCAGGTATTCCATTAAAACTTACTGACGGCAAAGTATCATACCAATAATCATAACCCCCAATTGGTACTGACTCTTTTTGACCATTTTTCTGCATACTTAATCCTCCCGCTCCTCCCATCGGTCCAACCCAAAGCATAAACAACTTGTCACCAATAGCTGTAGTTTGATGATAATCAGATTGGATCTCTCTAATGGTTCCGTTAGAATTTAGTTCAATCCTGTGATCTGACCCCATAGAAGCTCCACCTGAATGAAAATATAACATAGCCTTACCATTTTCTTCATAGAAGTTATGCATTTCATAATTATCCCCAAAATAGGAGTTTTTTTCTAGCTGGTACAATTTCTTTGTTTTCGATGTATTGGAAAGGGATGCCTCAATGATACCACCTGTTTTATTATCAAAATATACATGTCCATTTTTTACAAACACAAAAGTGCTTTTCTTGCCTGCATAATCACTATATTCGTTCTCATTTGCCCTGTCCTTTGGAAGTGCAATCTGCTGAAGCTTTATATTCTTTGATTTTATAACCAGACCACTTTTTCCATCAAAGCTATAGTCCCATCCAAACTGCTCAACACCATATTTCCAAGTCATAGGAAAATATGTGATGTCACGAAAAGACAGTAACGGATACTGTTCCTTACTGTTATCAATTACTTTCCCATTTACCTTTATCGGAAATGATGGAATCTTCGCAGTATAACTTCTGCCGTTTTTTGAAGCTGATTTGTATGGATTATACGCTGCAGTCACCCCTGTAGCATCCACCAATAATCCCTCTTTGTCACCCTTCCAAGTAGATTCAATTCCAAGATACCTACAATCACTAAAAGTCATCGGGAAATATGTAATGTTGTTGTAAACAATTAATGGATACTTGCTGTAGTCATTATTAACTACTTCACCGTTCATTGTAACCTTAAAATTAGGTAATGTAATATTTACATTTCCACTCTGCCCTCCATAAGCAATAGCGCTCATTTCCACGATCATACTAAAAATTATACTTATAGAAACTAACACACTAAAAAATTTTCTTCTCATAAAACACCTTTCTTCAATTTGCATTAATTTATTTACTTCATTTTATCTATTACCGGATTTACTAACTCACCTTTTTCATCATCCATTTCTTTATCTAAAACACTCAAAATTTTTATTTTTCGGCTCTTAATCACCACAAATCTCTTCATATTTTTTTGCGAAAAGGTGTTTTGTTAACAATACTAATTCAGTGTAAATGTACAGATTTTTTCTGTTGTAATATCGTAAAAATACACTTTCTTCCCCTCAATGGTCACATTGCTACCACAGTCAGAAGTTTTAAATACAACCTTGCCATTTTTATCAAAAATCATAATTCTGTATTTTGCATTAATCGTTTCTTTAAATCTACAAACTAAATACTCCATGTTATCTCCAGTTATATTCATAGATGTAATTTCAGCATTAGGATTAAGTGAAACATTATTGCCTAGTGTATATATTTTACTATTTTTACTAAAATAAATTTTACCACCTATTACGGCTAAATTTTCACTTTTTCCAGATAGTCCTTCAACTTTTGATACCAAGCTTTCTCCCCCATCCTTAAGATATACTTTATATATGCTATCCCTACTTATATAATAGAGATAGTCACCTTCAATCTGAGCAGCACCAACCTCATCTTGATTACTTACTTTAGTAACTTCATTTGTATCAATATTTATCTTATAGACTGCTGATTTATCTAACTTAATGGCGCCATCACTTGGTTTTTCTAATACCTTAGATGCCCCCAAATATAATTGATTACCTACAAGAGAAAACTTAGATATACCATCTACACTTCCCAATGAATAATACCAATAATCCGAACTGCCAATTGGTATTGATTTATCCTGCCCCTTCTTTTGCATGCTTAATCCTCCCGGCCCTCTTCCCTGTCCGTCGTAAAGCATGAATAACTTGTCACCAATAGCTGTAGTTTCAGTATAACTGTCCTGAATCTCCCTGATGGTTCCATCAGAATTTAATTCAACCCTATGATCCTCTCCCATTACAGCACCCCCTGAATGGAAAAACAACATGGCCTTACCATTTTCTTCATAGAAACTATGCATATAATAATCACCACCATATCCAATATTTTTTTCAAGCTGAAGTATTTTCTTTGCTTTGGATGTATTGGAAAGGGGTGTTCGCATTATTCCACCTGTTTTGTTACAATAATACACATATCCGCTCTTAACAATTACAGTACCTTTTTGATTCTCATAATCACTATATTCTTCTTTTGATCTGTTATTTAATAGTGTAATTTGTTGAAGTTTTATATTCTTTGATTTTATAACCAAACCATTTTTTCCATCAAAACTATAGTCCCATCCAAACTGCTCAACACCATATTTCCAAGTCATTGGAAAATATGTGATGTCACGAAAAGAGAGAAGTGGATATTGCTCCTTGCTGTTATCAATTGCTTTTCCATTTACCTTTATTGGAAAAGATGGAATCCTTGCAGTATAACTTCTGCCGTTTTTTGAAGCTGATTTGTATGGATTATAGGCTGCAGTTACCCCTGTAGCATCCACCAGTAATCCCTCTTTCTCACCCTTCCAAGTAGATTCAATGCCAAGATACCTGCAGTCACTGTATGTCATCGGGAAATATGTAATGTTGTTGTATACAATTAGTGGATATTTACTATAGGCATTATTTACTGACTCTCCGTTCATAGTCACCTTAAAACTAGGCAGTGTAACGTTTACAGTTCCGATTTGGCCTCCATAAGCAATAGCACTGATTTCCATGCTCATACTAAAAATTATACTTATAGAAATTAACACACTAAAAAATTTTCTTTTCATAAAACCTCCGTCTCATCCCACTTCCATTCATCATCAATTAACTCTTCTATATCACTGCCCTCATTTTCATCCTCTATTTCTTTACTAAGACACCCAAAATTGTTATTTTCCCCCTCTTGTAAAAATGGGGGATACATCATCAAGGCATGATTTTCTGTAATATATTCAGTCTCAATAAAGCAATCAGCCAAATCATATTTTTCTCTATAAAGCTCATTGTTTCTACTATATCCACCCCAATATTCTGCTTTTATACTATGATTTTTTTCTATTACCTTGTATTTGCAATCTAATTCTTGTGATGCTCTCCACTGGCCTTCTAAATATTCTTCGCCTACCCAAATACAAAGCTGATAAGCTATGGGAGTTTCATTTTTAATTATTAAATCTCTATATGGATAAACACAGGTTGCACCACTTCCAAAAGGTAATGTTCTATTTGTATCTGGAAATACATCAAAAGAATGCCTATATCTTTCAACTACTGTAAGCGGTGTATGTAATGTCATCCAATATATCAGATTGGACATTTGACAAAGTCCACCACCCCTTCCATATTTAAAATTTCCGCAATCTAAAACCATACCTTCTACATATCCCTTTTTTGCGCTTGGTTTTCCTATAGTCTTCCAATAGCTAAATGTTTCCCCTGGGTATATCATTAATCCATTAAGTTTCTTAGCTGCAATTTGCAAATTAGTAATCTTACTGTATTGATATTTCATGTCCACATCCTTAAGCTGCCTGAGCAATAATGATTGATGTTGGTGCACGATATAAGACAGCATCTCATTCTTGCATTTTTCTGCAAACTTAAACTTATTAGAATTCCATAACAAGTAACGCTTAAATGTATAATATACTTTACCGCACCGCAGTCTGAAATTACTCCGTTTCTTAGGTTGCAGAATTTCCCTATATCCCTTTTTCAGTATCATTTACTCTCATCACTTACTTTCTTCTGGCACTACGTTATCAATAGTGGCACTATCGTTTGTTAATATATCTTCAGATGTTATACATTTTGGTATTTTTCTTCCGTTTAAAAGCTTATATGACAGACAAAGGAATTATCATTCCCCCAAAAACCCATTTTAACTTTTCTAAATTATAGGCTTCTGAATCAATCATATTAGTAGTTCCCCTTTTTCCCTATAACCTTATATTTTTAATCTAATTCAGTGTACAATTGCATACTTTTTCTGTTGCTATATCGTAAAAGTACATTTGCTTACCTTCAATCGTCACATTGCTCCCACAATCAGAAGTCTTAAATACAACCTTACCATTTTGATCAAAGATCATAATTCTGTATTTGGCATTAATTGTTTCTTTAAATGTACATGCTAAATATTCTCCGTTATCTCCTGTTATTTTCATAGAAATAAGTTCTGCATTTGGGTTAAGGGACTCATTACTGCCTAAAGCATACAATTTCTTATCTTCCTTCGTAAAATATGGTTTCCCATTTATTACTTTAAAATTAATTTCAGATTCAGATTCCGGTAAGCCTTCAATTTTACCAAGGAAGTTTTCAGTTCCATCTTTAAGTGTCACTTTATATACACTTCCCTTGCTTAAATAATAAAGATTATCGCCTTCCATCTGTGCTGTATCAACATCATCCTTGGAATTACTTACTTTAGTAACTTCATTTGTATCAATATTTACCTTGCATACTTGTTTCTTATCCAAGATATAGTGTCCATCGCTAGATTTCCCTAATACTTTTGATGCTCTTACAAACAATTGATTACCTATAAGGGAAAACTCAGGTACTCCTCCAATACATTCTTCTGCCATACCAAAGGATCCTCCAAAACTTCTTTCCTGTAAGGTATCATACCAATAATCAGGACTTCCAATGGTTACTGATTCTGTTTGACCATTTTTCTGCATACTTAATCCCCCTGGTCCCGGCGTCGGTCCGATCCAAGTCATGAAAAGCTTATCACCAATTGCTGTCGTTTGATCATAACTACCTTGAATCTCCCGAATAGTTCCGTCAGAATTTAATTCAATTTTATTATCGGCCCCCATTACAGCTCCTCCTGAATGAAAAAACAACATTGCCTTACCATTTTCCTCATAGAAATTATGTGAGTTATACTCTTGCGTATAAAAGTTTCTGTCTAGTTGATATATTTTCTTTGCTTTGGCTATGTTACCAATTGGTGCTTGCATAATGCCGCCTGTTTTATTATCAAAATATACGTAACCATTTTTTACCATTACACAGGTGCTTTTCTTGCCAGCATACTTGCTATCTTCGTCTTCTTTTGGTCTGTCATTTGGAAGGGCAATCTGCTGAAGTTTTATATTCTTTGATTTTATAACCAAACCATTTTTCCCATCAAAACTATAATCCCATCCAAACTGTTCAACACCATACTTCCAAGTCATTGGGAAATAGGTGATATCACGGAATGAGAGAAGTGGATACTGCTCCTTACTGTTATCAATCGCTTTTCCATTTACCTTTATTGGAAAGGATGGAATCTTCGCAGTATAACTTCTGCCGTTCTTTGATGATGACTTATAGGGATTATAGGCTGCGGTTACCCCTGTAGCGTCTACGAGTAATCCCTCTTTGTTACCCTTCCATGTGGATTCAATTCCAAGGTACCGACAATCACTATAAGTCATTGGAAAATATGTAATATCCTTATAAACAATTAACGGGTATTTGCTATAGGCATTATTGACTACCTGATTGTTCATCGTAACCTTAAAATTTGGTAATGTAATATTTACACTTCCACTCTGTCCACCATACACTGCAGTAGACATCCCCATAAGCATAGCTAAAATCAGCATTACACTAAAAAATTTTCTTTTCACTATAACATCCTTCTTTCATTTATCATTCATTCTAGTTATTTCATTTCGCCTAGAACTTCATTATCAGACAAAACCTAGAAAATTACGTTTCTTCATTACCTAAGACCTCTGACATTTCACTTATAATCTTTTTGACTGGTTGATGTCCATTATATCTAATAAACATAACTCTTTTGCCTTTACATACAGATATAATTTTTTCATGCGAATCTTGATATACATATACTTTATCCAAGCCCTTAAACTCTAGTTTATTAATTTTATTTTCATCTGCTTCATATATGGCTATTTCCTTTGCCAACATTCTAGCAAGAGTTTTACCCACGACTTCATGATATTTCATTCTCATGGAGCATTTATCACCAGCATTAGACTTATAAGTTTGATACGCCTTATATTGCTTTGGTGATAATAAAGTAGATTCTGGATCAACATAGTTGTATTCATCTAAATCTATTTCTTTTTGTGTTTCTAACAGTTGTCCATTCACTTCGTTTTGATTTTCAATATCTTGAATCAAAACAATTGGCATACTTTCATAAATTTCACTGACAGAAGAAAAACCCTTATCTGTTTTATAGTCTAAATATGTAGTACCTGCTGAACCAAAAATACCTACAAATATAAAAATAAGAGTAATAGCCCTTCCTATCTTCGATGTAATGAAAGTTCTTATTTTCAAATATTTATTATGTTCTAAAAAAAAATTCTTTGATCTACACAATAAAAATATTTCTCTTATTAGTTGAAAAAATCCAACTCCTAAAATACTTCCATATAAAATAAATCTCCAAATAGTAATTGAAACTAAGAAAGTAGCAAATAAATTCTTATATAGTTCAAAAAATAATAGTACAGCAATTATACTTATTGAAATTAACAGCCCTATGATTTGTTTTCTTATCTGTTTATCAAACCACCCTGTTACAACCTCTGCCATTTCTCCACTCAGGTGTGGACTTTTATTTCTCCATTTGTTGTCTATGTAAAATATATAATATTCCTTATAGTTTGCTACAAAGGTAAATCCTTGATGTTCTATAATTTTAATCTGCCTCTCAGCTTTTTCCTCATCTAGAATAACAATTTTGTAATTGTTGTTTTGAGGTTCGCTTTTTTCAAAAGTAGCATATGTATTATCAAATTTGGTTAATATAAAACCGTCTTTTGCTTTCTCAGTTAGCCATGCTTCATTTTCAGCTAAATCATAGATTTTATACAGCCATTTTCTTTCTACTTCATTTTGCTCAAGCATTTTATCTCCTATAAAACCTCTGCCATTTCATTTAATATCTTTTCAACTGGTTGTTTCCCACCATATTCGATTACCATAACTTTCTTCCCTTTACATACAGCTACCAATGTGTCATAAGGCACTACATAAATATAAACTTGATCAAACCCATTATATTTGATTTTTTTTATTCTTTCTTTTCTATATGCATCCTGAAAAGCAAGTTCTTTAACTGATATTTTAGCTAAAATTGTACTTGCAGTTTCATAATACCTTATGCTCATAAAACTCTTAAGCTTATCTTGATATTCATAATCCTGAAAGGAGTAATATTGCTTTTGAGCAAATAAGTTAGACCCTAATTCAGCGTGATTAAATTCACCGACTTGTTTTTGAGCTTCCAGCAATTTACTTGGTTTGTGGTCTTCCTGCTCTATGTCTTGAATCAGCACAATCGGCATACTTTCATAAACTTCACTAATAGGAACTACTTCTTTTTCATTTACATAATCCATATACAAGTACATACTAGGATAAATGATGAACATAAGAATAATTAAAAAATATATATTTACAGTTCTAATTATTTTTGATTTCATTGAACTTCTAATACTTGAATATTTGTTATTCTCTAGAAAAAATTTCTTTGATTTCCTTAAGGTCAAAACCTCATTTATAATTTTAATAAATATTAATGCTAAAATACTTCCATATAAGATAAACCATATAGTAGGGATTCTATATAAAATGTCCACTACTATCTCTTTGCCATAATAACCCACACATCTTGCTGCTATGTAACATAGTATAATAAAAGGTATTAAAAACTCAATTACACTAAATTGTCTTTTTATTTGCTTATCGAACCATTTGATTGTAAGCTCTGCTAGTTCATTATTTAACTGTAGTTGTCTATTAGTATCTTTTCCATATCCATGGAAAATGTAATACTCTTTAAATTTTGTGGCAAAACTAAACCCTTGGCTTTCTATAATTTTTATCTGCTCTTCAGCCTTTTCCTCATCTAAAATGCTAATTTTATAACTTCTATCTTCTGGATTACCTTTAACAAAAGTCGCATATTTATTATCAAAGTTTTTTAATATAAAACCTTTTTGGGCCTGTTCATTCAGCCACATTTCATTTTCATGCAGCATGTAAATTTCATCAATCCATCTTTTCTCTTTTTGTAGTTGTTCAGCCATATTGCTATCTCCTATAATACCTCTGCAACTTCTCTCAAAATATCAGAAACTGGCTTATCTCCATCATAAGAAATAAACATCACTTTATTTCCTTTGCATACAGAAATAAAATCCATGTAGCCGTCATTATAATAAACTTTATCTAGTCCATCATACTCTATTTCTTTCAATTCACCCTTTGTTATACCAAATACATTGTTTATAAGGAGTTCTCTAGCAAGTGGCTCAGCCAGAATTTTAAAGTTGACTTCATAAAAACGTATGAACATACCATTGCCATTTTCCCCATATGTATTTTCCTGATCTGCCGTATATTGATTAGGGGCCAGAAAAGTATGACTTATTTCTGCATAATTATCCTCACTTACGTATTTTTGCAAAACTTTTAGCTCTTTACTTATTTTCTCATCTTTCTCTATGTCTTGAAGAAGTACAATGGGCATAAACTTTTGTACCTCGGCTATAGAATATTGATGAGGCTCAACATAAAAATATTTTATGGCTGCAGCTCCAAGAAAAATGGATGCAATTATCATAATATATTTAGAAATTGACTTCTTGCAGATTTTACGGGTTATATAAAATTCATTTACCAGATAATGCTTTTTATTTTTGTCTAATGCCCTGTACTCCTTTATATTTTCTATTATCAACACGGAGAAAATTAGTGCTACAGGTACAAATATCATAGCAGGTATTTCTACGATATCTGGAAATAATTTAACCCTTTTTATAGATAAATTTATAAAAAAACAAATTAAGGCTATCAGGGTTCCACTAAATCTTATAAATATCTGTTTATTGAACCATCTTCTTGCGAATTTGTTCATTTCTTCATTTAGTCTAGGCTGAATATTCCTGTATTTCCCATCAATTCTAAATATGTAATATTGAAAATGGCTTTCTACGAAAGTAAATCCCTGTTGCTCCATGATTTTTATCTGATTTTCTCCCTTTTTGACATCTAAAATAACAATCTTATAAGCTATATCCTGCGGCTCTCCTTCTGTAAAACAAGCATAATCCTTAGCAAAACTTTTTAATAACAGTCCTTTTTGTGCCTGTTCCCTGAGCCATAATTCATTTTCGCGCAGCATATATAGCTTATTGCTCCAATTTATTTGTTTATCTGCTTCTTCAGTCATTTATTAACTCCAATTTAATACAAAAAAAGATAAGCCACAGCTTATCTCAAAAAATAAAACAATATATATCATTTAATTGAAACTCTTTTCCCCCAAAAAAAGTAAACATAGCAACCACCATTTCCCCTAATTAATTTAAATCCCCTTAAACACTATTTATAGTATACATTTAATTGGAAATATTTTCAATGAAATTTGAAAAATTTAATCAATTCCTATATCAACTGCTACGATTTCACCACAGTAAGGTGCAGCTTCCGCTAAACTATGTACTGGCTTTATTCTGTGAAAAGCTATCGTATAGTCTGCTACTACACTATCTGTGTCTGGTTTCCCTTCATCTCCATTTAAACCAGTAGGTATATCCAAAGCAAAAACCAATTTTATTATGCTGGAATCATTTTTATGACATGTTTCGTTTATAAGTTTTGTACATGCCCTTACATTTTCTGATAAAACGCCATGAAAACCAGTGCCACAAATAGCATCAACTACTAGATCAGATGCCTGAACTATTTCTGGAATAACATGAAAATATGCTTTGGCATCTATAACAGGAATTCCTCTCCTTAAAACTATATTCGCATTTTTAACAGCATCTTCGGTTTTAGGATTTCCATCCGCCATAATAACGGCTACATCCATTCCTTTTAAGGCCAGTTCTCTAGCTGCTACATAACCATCACCGCCATTGTTTCCTTTGCCGCAAAATATAACTGCATTTATATTATTTATTACGGAATCTTTTTTATTTTTACTGGCCTGAAGTTTATCTATAATAACTTTAACTGCTGATTTTCCTGCATTCTCCATCATTCTGTAATAACTTAGCCCGGATTCATTGGCTTTTCGTTCAATTTCCTTCATTTCTGCACAAGTAACCATTTGATTCATATTAATGTCCCCTTTATGATATTAAATAAATTATAAATCCCGGATTTTCATTTTTTCCATTTCTTTGTCAGGTTTAAACTTTTCCCGACAGGCAATATAAATTACTATAAGAATGGCAGTAGGAATATTTGCTATAAGGAAGGTGGATATAAACATAATAAAAATTTCACCGCTACTTGTAGCTGCATATGCTTCAATGCTCAATACCATGAGTATTGAATATCCCAAGCATATAACCGGCAATACCAGTCCTAACCACTTATTTTTCCGTCTGGATAGGAAAATCTGCAGAAATATAGCCCCCACAAGAATAGCCAATAAAACTACAATACTTATAGATGTCCTTATCATTTATCTTCCCCCTTTTGAACTTTCTTGTATTCATTGATTAAAATTTTAGCCGTATCAAAATCAATTTTTTCATTAACTGCAAGCCGTTTTATCAATGCAATATATGGCTCATTATTCGTATCTTCGTTGATCTGAATTTTTTGTATTAATTTATCCAGTCTCAATCTTACCGTAGGATAAGTTACGCTATATTGATTGGCAATCTCCTTTAAAGAACCAGAAGCCATAATAAACTTCTTAATAAATGACACATCCTCATCATCAAGATGCATCATCCATTCAGGTAGAACTTCTATTGACATTTTCACTCCCCCTTTAATAATATTAAACATATACTATAATTTTATTAAAGTCAATAATAAAATTTATTTTTATAAAACTAAAAAATTCTATTATTTTATTTCATATAAAAAAAGAACATAGCACATAATCGCCTAAAGGTCTTACTATGTCTATGTTCCTTTAAATTATATTAAACTAAACAATGTGGTCTTATCGAATAAAATTAGTAAATACTTTTGCTGCTTTTTCTGGTTCTTTAACCGTATTCTTTCCATTCTCAACCAGCTTCATAAGCCAAGCCATGTTTTTACCTAATACTTGCATTATTTGTTTTCCTTCTTCATCTTGCACTGCTTCTCCTGGCGCTGTTCCATGTATTACATTCCAGTAATTAGAACCTGGCATGAGCATTTCTGAATAATGAATATAATTATTCAGCTGATTAAATGTGGGTATACCACCTGAACGCCTAACGGCAACTACTGATGCTCCAACCTTATGCCTTAAAAGACCACCCGAACTGCCAGCCACATAAAATGCTCTGTCCAGGAATGACTTCATGGTTCCTGCTATGGCAGAATAGAAAACTGGTGATCCCAGGATTATACCATCAGCTTCTTTCATCTTCTGTACCCATTCATTCACTTCGTCATCCTGTATGATACACTTTTCATCTTTATTTTTAGCGCATGCATTACACGCAAGGCATCCCCTAATGTTTTTGTTTCCCACATGTACAATTTCAACATCTATACCTTGCTTCTCTAATTCATCTGCAACCATTTTTATTGCATGGTATGTGTTACCTTCCTTTTTAGGACTTCCATTAAATGCAACAACTTTCATATATTATACTCCTCCTTATTGAATTTCTTTATTATTCATGTTACTATTATAAAAATTAAGTTTAAATATTACAAGTACGCACTATTTTGTATTATAGTACCCAAAAGGATACTGTTGAAAGGATAAACATTATGGACTCCAGTTGTAATACTATACAATATAAAGGCAAAAATTATACCTGTACCTTTGAACTTACCATTGATTTGATTGGTGGGAAATGGAAACCAATTATTATATGGCGTTTGGGTACAAAAGGAATTCAGAGATTTAATGAATTGAAAAAACTACTTCCCCAGATAACTCAGAAAATGCTAACCCAACAGCTAAGGGAATTAGAAGCAGATAATTTAGTTATTAGGAAGGTTTATCCTCAGGTTCCTCCCAAGGTGGAATATTCATTAACTGATTTAGGAGAAACTTTAATGCCTATCCTTAGTATGATGTGTAGTTGGGGTGATGATTATTATAATAAAGTTTAAAATAAAAGCAATGTAAAGAAAATGAAAACTTATTCTTTACATTGCTTTTATAAATTACTTCAAACTATTCATCACACTATATCCGCTATAATTCGGTATGAGTCCTAATCTCCAAATTGAAATTTCATTTATTCCAAACATTCTTGCCAGTGCTGCTTTCTCAAACATACTCTGCTCATTTTCATACCATAAAAAAACATTTTTGCCCTCAGGTGTAGTATATTTCAAATATGGATTTCTGTAAACAGTTGAGAAGCCTTTTTCTGTTCCTGCCGCTGTCATCCACTTATATACGGCTTCGGTATTTGCATGAAGGGGGGTAGCGGAGAGGAGTTTTCCATCATTGGATATTTCCCAGCCTACGGTTGCAAAACTTACAGCAAGTACTATTTTACTTTTATCCGATACACCTGTGGAACTGTCTGTAATAGCCTTTAAAGAGTAATATACACTTCCGATTGGCGTAACCGCAGTATTTTTATACCATTCTGTTCCTGTATATCCATCTAAGGAGGTCGGATTATAATCATGTGCCATCAAAATAACTTTATCAGCTAAATCACCTATTGTCTTATAATCAAATCCATCAAAGTAAACACCACTTGAAAGTGCTGGCTGCACTGTAACATAAAGTGTCTTATCCTTTGCTTTAAGCTGAGTAGAAAGATCCTTTAAAAAGGCATTAAAACCTTGTTTTACATCTGCTCCTTTTAAGCCTTCAAAATCTATAGTAACACCGCTGTATGGATTTTTTCCAATAGCCTCATAATTCTTATTCAATTCTGCCATAATTGCATCTACTGCTGTTTTACGCTTATCGGCACTTAAAAGCATATCCTTCACTCCATCTGAAGTATCCATATATACGCCCAAATGCGCTTTTGTTTTATTGCTTTCTACATAAGAAATAATGTCTTCATAGCCTGATGGAATCTTAAACTCATTTGCTCCTTCGCTGCCTGTGTTTAACCAGACACCTTTTGAATCATTGGCCATAGCGCTCCATCCAAAAGTTACAGCATCCAAGCTGCCTGTTAAATCCTTTTGTGCATAGGAAGAAATTGCATAAAAACTATGTAAGAAATCTGTTTTTCCATAATATTTGGCATAAACTCTTGTCAACATAGCTGCGGCTTCCTCACGTTTAGCCGTATTGGCAGGTGCAAAGGAACCTTGAGAAATACCATTAATCATACCTATGTCATAAGCAACGCCTATGTACCCCTTGTTTGTGGTTACATCAGTAAACTGTAAGGCTGAAGACTCTGCAGTTTTTATTGCATCAGAAAGACCTAAAGCCTTTACAAACATAACTGCCATTTCTTCTCTTGTTATAGGGGTATCCGGTAGAAAACTACTTGTTTTATCTATAGCATTATTTGACAATGCCGTTTCAATATAGGAATAATACCACTTATCTTTTGAAACATCTGAAAATGATGGCTGCTCTGGTTTCACAGTCTTCCATTTCAGCATGTTGCATAAAATAGTAGCAAATTCCGCTTTTGTAATGGTCTTGCCATATCCAAAGCTGCCTTCAGACTGTCCCTGCATTATCCCATATTTACCTGCATCCAATATGGATTGGATAGCCCAGCTGTCTGCGGGTACATCTGAGTATGTAGTTCCTGCAAAAGCTGGTATTACAGGTATCGCCATTGTTAACACACCTATTAAAGTAATACTAGCAAACTTTTTCAAAAAATTGATCATAATTTTTATTTTCCCCCTTTGTTTTACATATTTTTCATTATGCTCCTATACGATTAAATTTTCAATCCTGTTTTTTCTTTTTAAATAATACCAAAAAGGATAAACCCAACTGTATTTATAGAAAAATTAGCAAACATATGCACAAACCACGATGTATATATATTTCCCTGTTTTTCATTGAGCCAGTTAAAGATTACTCCTGCCATAGTGAGCGCAGCTAGCAAAAGTAAAAATAGCCAGATGGAAAACCATCCGATCATCATGGCCACATGATAAATAGCGAAAGCAAGCGAACTCACCAGATAAGCAAACTTTCGATTTGCCAATTTCTTTAAATTCATAAATACAAATCCCCTAAAGAAAAATTCTTCTAGAAGGGAATTGGCAAAGGAAATATAAATTGCAACAAATACGAAGTTATCTTTATTAACCCCAACATTTTTATTTAAGGCTCCTGTCACTTGTGAAAAATCAAAAAAAGTCCCAATAGTAAAATAACAGACCATTATAAATCCATAAACGCCTATCCCAATTAACGCTGCATGAATCATCCCTTTACGTTTAATAGCAAATAACGATTTCAGTTGAACCTTTCTATTGAAATGGCTATAACAAATTGGTATTAATAAAAATGCAATAATCTTCAACACGGATTTTGTTGCATATCCAGGCTGCCAAACTGCATCTGTAATACCCATAAACACACAGCATATAATTAAAATTAAAATAATTCCCCTGTCATCTTTCTTAAAATTAGACTCCATACTTTTCCCCTGGTTACCCCTTTATTTAATCTTTTATTACAGACCATTTCACCATCAGTTTTTCCAAAGAATAGGCTGCATTGGCAGGACTTGTAGAAGGTAATTCAATAATATCCCGTCCAGTCTTTGCTTTACCAAATGTATTATATAATCTCCCTGCTGTTTTCCCATTAGCAAATATCTTTTCAATATTACATTTATCTAAGATTGTATTTAAATCCGCAGCTACAACATCTCTAATGCTGCTATCACTAGAACCTTTTATTTCACAGCTTTCAATAACATCCCAAACCGCAATCCTGCATTTATAAAGAAAGTCCTTTTTCTCAAAAACATTCTCTGGAACGTCTAATCCATATATTCCGGCTATCACCCTCCAGAACCGGTTTTGTGGATGTCCATAATAAAACCCGTTTTCTCTAGACTTTACAGAAGGCAAACTCCCTAAAATTAATATTCTGGAATCTTTATCATAAATAGGTTCAAAAGGTTGTTTTATTCTTTCATAATCTGCCATAATATTTCCCCAATCATTTCCCATTCTTCCTGCATATCTCTGTCTTTCCATTGTGATTTAGCTTGTTCAAGTAATTTTTCAGCTTCCTCATGTTCTCCCTTTGCTATACGATAGTAAATATTGTTAGCAGCTATATTCCAATCAATATGATTATTTTCTTCAAACCTTAAAAAATCTTCTTTATTTTTCTCTGTGATGCTAATTACTTCTTCATAATTACCTAAGTAAAAGTGAAAACAACCCTTATCCAGATAATAAATTATTTTGTTTATACCTTTAACATTTTTTAAATCTATAGAAGCTAAAACTTCCAAGCCTTTTGCATATTCCTTCTTTTTGCCTAAGCCATAGCAAAGATTAAGCATTAGAAGGCTTCTGTGAAATTTGGACTTTGATTTGTTTAACAGTTTTTCAATATCTTCAAAAAATAAATCAAGATTCCCCTGCTCCATCACTTGTTTATTTATAACTTTTAATTTTCTCACAAACCGAATCTGGTATAAGCAACTTAAAATAACCACACCAGCAATCACTACAATTGCTAATAGTATGTAATACTTCCAAAATATATTATCCTCTATCTTTATTACATTTTTAAGTATAGCTAATATAATCCCAAGAGGAATTCCAATCCCTAAAATATACTTCATACGTATTTTCATTTTTAACTCCCTTTTATTGTATTTAATCAAAATAACCGTTTTAGATATCCTCATTAGTCCCAGCTTTCAAGGCCATTTCCGCTTATTGGTATAGCAGTCCCCAAAAAAGTAGGGTCCGGTTTTGCCAGCATTTTAAAGAAGTCTTTGTTTCTGGCAAGAAATTCACGAGTGTCTCTCTTTTCCTGCCCGGCATAAGTCCTTTGATCAGAGCACACACCATATGCCTCGTATCCTAATTTTTCAGCCAAGTATAATGCCCTATGCTGGTGATATTTCTGAGTAACCACAATCACCGCACTTACCTGAAAAATAGCTTTCGCCCTATACATGGAATCATATGTAGAAAATCCAGCATAATCTAAAAAGATATCATCCTCTGGAACATCACGGTCCAGTGCATACCTTTTCATTGCATTTACTTCATCATAGTATTTCTTTCCATGATCCCCAGATAAAAGTAACTTAGGTGCTGCTCCTGCCTTATATAAAGCTATTCCTGTATCTAGACGGTCCTTCAGCATATAATTCGGTGTGCCATCTGATTTAAGCCCTGCTCCAAGCACAAGAATGCAGTCTGCATTCAATGCTTTAAACCTGGATTGATCTTCCTTTACAAAACTCACTTCTTTATCTTCTTTTATTTCTCCAACAATTGCTGATTCTGTTGTTTTTATTACATATTCATTTATGGCAAATGGTAATGCTGCTATACTTACTAAAATGACTCCTATTACCATTACAATTTTCCTACTGCTTTTTTTGTTTTTGCCCATATTACTTTTTATCCTAATTCCTTAGATGTATTTCACATAAAAATGCATGGATTCTGATACATATCCTAATTGCTCATAAAATTTATGTGCCTCAGGATTTGTATACTCAGACTGGAATTGCAGCCTTTTACATCCATTTTCCCTGCCATAGTTTTCAATAAACTGCATTACAGAACGTCCAATGCCATTCCCTCTAAATTCTTCATTTATATATAAGTCATCTAGAACCAATGCTTTGCCATGACTCCAGACACTAAAAATAGTCATAAGGTTTGCAAAACCAATAGCCTTTTTTTCTTTTTCAATCAGTAAAAGCGTTATTAGTTCTGGATGGTGTAATGCTTCATCAAAGGTCGATGCAAATCTTTGGTCAGAGTTTGAATCTGTATTATTCCAAAACTCTTCATCCTTAATTTCATATGCCATGAATTCACGATTTAGTAAGATCCATTCTTTTTTATCTTGAGGTCTACAAAATCTTATTGTCAAAGAGTTCATATTTTCCATAATTATCCTCCATGTCAATTAAATATCTTTTACATCCTTGTTATTTTTACATGATGTAATATATTATATATGATAAAAGAAAGTTTTAACAGAATATTTCTGCTGTAACATCAAATAATAAGTAATATCGAGGTGCTATTATGACAGTTGAAAAGAAACTATTTACTGCAATAGATAATCACTTGCTGCAGGATCAATGTCCATCAGAGTATTTAAATGAACTATCTATTTTACCTGAATTTATGAACTATCCATTTAATATGCTTCTGGATTTAAAAGAAACAGAACAAGAACCTGTACATCATCCTGAAGGTAATGTATGGAATCATACAATGCTTGTTATAGATGAAGCAGCAAGGAGAAGAGAAAAAAGTATTAATTCTAAAGTTTTTATGTGGGCAGCATTACTTCACGATATAGGTAAACCTGCCACTACCAAACTTCGTCATGGCAAGTTAACGGCATACGATCATGATAAAATTGGGGAAAAACTCTGCAAAAAATTTTTATTAGCCGTAGATGCTCCCGAAACTTTTATCGAACAGGTTTCCTCACTGGTTAGATTTCATATGCATATCTTATTTGTAGTAAAAAACATGCCTTTTGGTGATATTAAAGGCTTAAAGGCCCATACAAATTTACAAGAAATAGCACTTCTTGGGTTATGTGACCGACTTGGAAGAACAAACTCAGATCTAAAAAAAGAAGAAGAAAATGTTGAATTGTTTTTATCAAAACTAATGGAAAAGGAAAGGATATAATTATGGCTAAAGCAGGAATGAAAAGACCAGATCCTAAAGACCCACATGGAACAGAAAGTAATCATAAATCACATTTCCCCAAAAATGATGTAGAACCTGTTCCTGAAATAAAAGGTAAAGCTAAAAAGGCAAAGTAAGGGCAAATCCGTATAAAAAAAGGCGGGGGTAATGGAAATTTATAGGGTATGAAACTAAAATTAAATATTGAAAGGCAAAAGGGATACTGCTTCATAAAGAGTAGTATCCCTTTTCCTGTTTTACATGATATAATACAATCAATATATTTTGATTGGTGGTGATGTGTAAATGCTCTCAGTGACTCGATATTCGATTAGAAACGAAAGCCTTACTCCTTGGATAAAATTTATATGGTATTTTGAAGCAGCAAACGCAGATATTCACTATAAATTATTGCCCACAGACTGTATTGATGTAATATTGAATTTATCGGACAAAATGATTTATGAAACTGCTTCATACAGTTTTTGTGCAGCACCTTTTCATATAAATGGCTTAAGAAGTGAGCATAGTTACATTCACCATTCAGGTAACGTCCGTATATTTGGTATATCGTTTTATCCTTTTGGATTGCTTCCATTTGTTAAAAAACCGTTGACAAGTATTCAAGATAAAATAATTGACTTGTATGCTCTTTCAGAACCTCTAGCACAAAATTTAAAATTGGTTGTTACTGATAGTGTACCAGTAGAAAAGACTTTAGAAAATATTGAAAATGTTTTATTTTCGGAGTTACAGGTTAACAGCGACTACACTCATAAAACAAAATTGATTTATGAGTTTATGGAAGCTGCTGATAATGTGAAGATACAATCTTTTTGTAGAGAGCGCAGAATAAACATCAAAACATTTGAAAGGATGGTATTGCTTTGTACTGGATATACCCCAAAGTTATTGCATCGCATAAGACGTTTTCAAGTGGCAAGTAATCAATTAGTGCATCAAAACTCTATTAACTTAACTGGAATTACCTATGATAACTGCTTTACAGACCAAGCCCATCTTATAAAAGAATTTCAAAGTTTTTCAGGAACTACACCTCGTGCATTTCAACAAGAAAAAGTAACTATAAAGGAAAATACCAAATACAGCTATATCTAATTGTCGATTTTATACAATACCTCTTGACTTTTCTCTACTATAATTAAGAAAAAACAGGAGGTATTTTTTATGTGTATTGTGACAGAAATTGTAACTATGAAAACAGTAGATGGAATTACAAAGGAAAAGTTCATTGACATAGTTAATGAACTAGAAAGAAATTATCACTCTAACCAACCCGGTTTCATTGACACGGAATTACTCTTTGATGATTCAAAAGGTGACTGGATAATAATACAGCATTGGGATTCTATGGAGAATTTAAAGTCGGCATCCAAAAAAATGTTTCAAGATACAGCTGCTAGCTCTTTTGTCCAGTCTCTAGATCCTAAAAGTGTAAAAATGACCATGTTGCCACAACTAAGAAAATGGTGATAGTATTTTAGAAATGTCAAATATTTTTCTATAAAATAAGAGAGACGGAATAGCCGTTAAGCTATTTCGTCTCTCTTTTGCTCAATAATTTTATAAAAATATTCCCATTTTACCTATCATACATACTATATAGCTTAGCATACACACCATTTTTAGCTATTAACTCTTCGTGGCTTCCTTGTTCCTCAATGCCATTATCTGTCAATACCATAATTGTAGTAGCATTTCTAATCGTTGTTAACCGGTGTGCAATTGTTAGGGTTGTTCTTCCCTTTGCCAGCTTTGCCAGAGAGTCCTGGACTACCATTTCACTTTCATTATCCAAGGCAGAAGTTGCCTCATCTAAAATTAAGATAGGTGGATTCTTTAAAAATACTCTGGCAATACTAATTCTTTGTTTTTGCCCGCCAGATAATTTCACTCCATGTTCACCTACAAAAGTATCATAACCTTCTGGCAGCTGACTTATAAAATCATGGGCTCCCGCAAGTTTTGCAGCCTCTACAATCTCTTCCTTTGACGCTCCTGGTTTACCATATTCAATGTTTTCATAAACAGTTCCAGAAAACAAGTATACATCCTGCTGTACCATGCCAATCTGTGATCTCAATGACTTTATAGTAACATTTCTTATATCAAATCCATCCACTAAAATTTCCCCCGACGTAACATCATAAAATCTTGGGATTAAATTACATAAAGTAGTTTTTCCTGCACCTGATGGACCTACAAAAGCTACATTTTCACCTGCTTTAATATTGATATTGATGTGTTCCAATATGCTGTCACTGTCGTCATATTTGAAACTTACATTTTCAAAGACAATGTCACCTTTTAGTGCTGGTAATTCAACTGCATTCTCTGCATCATCAATCTCAACAGGTTCATCCATTACCTCAATAAATCTTTCTATCCCCGTCATACCTCGTTGAAATTGTTCAGTAAATTCAACAATTCTTCTCACTGAATTTAAAAGCATCACCACATAAAGTAAATAGGCTACTAAATCAGCTGCATTAATTTTTCCATCTATCATAAAAAATGAGCCAATTACAACTACTGCAATGTACATGATACCATCAAACATTCTTACAGTTCCCTGAAATCCAGCCATATATTTATAGGCTTCTATTTTTACTCCAAGGAAACGCCCATTTCCCTCTTCAAATTTTGCTTTTTCTATTTCTTCATTGGCAAAGGACTTTGATACCCTGATGCCTAAAAGGCTATCTTCAACTTGGGCATTAATCTCTCCAATCTGGTTTCTTTGTTTCTTAAAAGCACTTTTCATCCTTCCATTAAACTGCATGGAACAAATAATCATAATTGGGATTATGGCAAAAATAATTATTGTAAGCCATACATTTACAGAACAAAGTATAACAAAAGATGCTGCAATCTTAAGGGCTGCAATAAAATATTCTTCTGGGCAGTGATGAGCAAACTCTGTGATATCAAATAAGTCACTGGTTATTCTTGCCATCAGCTGTCCAATTTTAGTATTACTATAATAGGAATAAGAAAGTTCCTGCATGTGGGCAAACAAATCTTTACGCATATCGGTTTCAATCCTTGCCCCCATTACATGCCCTACATTAGCCATATAATAATTAGCTATTACATCAATCAATCGAAGTAGTAAATATAAGGCCCCCAAACTTAATATCATCTTTACAGTTAAACCTTCTATGTCATTCATCCCTTTATCTGTTATGAACCTTACAATTAATGGAAGCACCAAATCACACAGAGTCGTCAATGTTGCACAAAATAGGTCCAGTATTAAAACCCACTTATATTTTTTAAAATAGGGTATAAATCTTTTTAGTAAATAGGATGTTTTTTTAGTGATTACATTTTCAGTCATTTCTAACTCCCTTTAGTCAACCTCTTGTTTTTATATTATTGTAATAACGTATAATCCTTCAACTGAACCTGTAAGTAGCTTTCTCCATTAATCCAATTTGAATTTTTCTCATCCTTCTGCTTATAATGGGTATCGCTTTTGTAATCTGTAATTACACCCTCTTCATTAACTAAAAAGTATTCGTAATCACTTTCTACCTTACAATATTCCCATTCCGCCCGTCTGGAAAGGTGGCTGCCCTTATAATAAACAAGGTATTCTGTTCCTGCCTTAACTTCATTCACTTTAATTGACTCCACTTTTTCTTTATCTATTTCATTATATCTAGAGTAAGGATAATACATATTTAAATAGATTCCTTCATAGTTTGTAACATTCGACACCTCTTTTTGATGGTCAGTATAATAAAAGGTAATATCAAATGCAATATTTCTGGTACTTTTATCTTTATTGGGCTTATCAACATTAAAACTAGTCTCAATCTTTTGCGGGGCATCTGTAGGATAATAACTTCCCTCTAATATATTTGTTTCTAAATTGGCACTTTCAAGATTCAGACTCATTTCCATGGCTTTATTAATCTTTTTTATGGCTCTCTGATTTGCGAAGTCTTCTCTAAGACCATCACCAAAGAAGATAAAGCATATAAGCAAAGCAAGGATAATAATTACTACAATTACTACAAATTTTTTAACGTTCATATTCACTCCTCCAATCAAGAAAAGAACTCATACTGCTTTTAATTACTTATCTCTTTATCAATATCATTAAACCCATTGCCATTACCCCAAACAGAATCTACATGAATAATAGTAACAAGCGCCTTTGGATCAGCCTTTGCTACATGCTGTCTGATTAAAATTCCTTCCCTTGGTGAACATAAAATCAGAAGTTTCTGTTTTTCCTTTCCCGAATATGCGCCAACAATGTTTTCTATAGAAACGCCTCTTTCCATATCATTCATTATGTATTCTGCAATGTCCTCAGGGTTTTCAGTAATAATTTCCATTTGAATAATTCTAGTTTCAAGACCAAATAAAACAAAATCAATTGTTTTTGATATAATAACTGTTGTAACTAAAGCATATAGCGCTATATTTCTGCCAAAAACAAAACCCGAAGTAATAATAACTGTAGCATCAATAGTCATTAAAAGTTTACTTAAACTGACATGCGGCAAAAACTTTTTCTGTATAATTTTTGCAACAGTATCTGAGCCTCCTGAAGAATATCCCCTGGAAAATGCTATACCACTGCAAATCCCTGAAAATACACCACAGTATATAGCCGCTAATATCATATCTTTCTCTTCTAGCAGGTCAAAATTCATTTTTTCAAAGAAGACCATTACCGTTGGATACATAATAGACATTAATAATATTTTTTTTGCCTCTTTTAGTCCTAATGATATTGCACATATTGCAAGAATAATAAGAGCGCCGATATAGTACATAGTTGAGAAACCAAAAGGCAAGTAATTTTGAAGTATTCTAATTACACCTGTAAGGCCTCCACTTGAAAGTCCGTTTGGCAGCATAATCGAAACTGTAGCAAAAGCTCCTAAAGAACATGCAATTAATATTAATATAAAATCTAATACAAAATTTTTAACGCTCTGCTTAGTTAGTTTTTTCATCCTCTTTCTCCCCTTTATTTAAACTATTTTAAAATTTTTTGTATTACATTACCAAATACATCTATACATGAAACACTGATTATACCTGTATGAGACATACTCTCTGCTGTTTCTTCTAATATTTCTTTCTCTCTTATAAGAATATTCTGTGGCTTGTGAATCTTTCCATCATAATTAAAATCCACACTCCAATAGTCTATAAAACTTAAGGAATCTGTATTTATTATGGTATTAATTTTCTCCCGGTCATTTATTCCAAATTTATCCAAGTAGCTTTCATTAAACCTATAACTATGTAATGTTACTCGGTATTTTTCATCTTGTCTTTCCACATTTACAACTATTTCGCCAGGTTCCTGTTCTGAAAAATTCTCCTGTAAAATAGTAAATTCTGCTTTCCTCTGCAATGCTCGCTTTCTAATGCCTGATATTGCATTATTTCCCACATCACAAGTAATCCAGTTTCTTTTCATTTTATTTGCAGTAACGGCCAGAGTTCCTGAGCCTCCAAAGAAGTCCGCGCATATATCCCCTTCTTTTGTACAGCTTTTTAAAATCCGTTCTAATAAGATTTCTGGTTTCTGGGTGGCATAACCCGTCCTTTCAGATGAAGTTCTGCCTACCATATCCACCTGCCACACATCTTTCATATTTACAAGTGTATACCAGCCTACTTCATCTTGGAATTCCTCTACGCCTTTAAACCGATAAGGTTTAAAGCCTCTATTATAGGACTTTTCTTTTTGTGCCTTAAAATAATAGTTTTCATTCTTTCCATAGAATAACAAAGTGTCGTGTTTTCTTGCAAAGCGTTTATTACTAGTGCCCCCAGATTTATAATTCCATATAACTTCATTTATAAAATTGTCCACTCCAAATACTTCATCCATTAGGATTTTTACATAATGTACTACATGCCAGTCAAGGTGCATCCAGATGCACCCTTCCTTAGCAAGCAAATCACGCATCATAAATAGTCTTATGCATATCATCCTCAGATATGACTCGATTCCTTCTTTCCAGGTATCTGTATAAACAATCTGCTTTATTTTACATGTTTCTTCAAGGCACTTCGTGCTAATTTTCACCTGCATGTTATAATCTGCTTTAGAAAAAAATGGTGGATCTACATAAATCAAATTTATCTTTTCTCGAAATTGTTCTTTAGAAGCCAAGTACTTCATGAATTTAAGATTATCACCCTTAGCTAAAATGTTATTTTTAGCAGACTCATATTCACCATAAATTTCATGAACATCAAAATCACATGAGCAGTTTTCATCTTGGATTTCTTTTCTCATCTCTTCATATTCATTTCTGCAATCATCAATTATTTCTGCAAGCTTATAAATCAAGCTCATAAATTAGCTCCTTCTTTTGTTGCTCTTATTCGCAATCTGCCTATTTGTATTTTCCCTTGGTTCTTTTTTTCTGTCATTTTGTGATCTACCTGGACCCCGAAGAAGTTTTCCAAATAAATCTTCTCTTCCAGCCTTAACCAATGCAGCTTTTACTAATCCATGATTCTCTGGTTTATTAAAATGGATTAAAGCTCTCTGCATCTTCTTTTCTTCCATACTCTTAGCCACATAGACTTTTTTCATGGTTAATGGGTCTAGTTCTGTATGATACATACAAGTTGCCAAAGTTCCAGGTGTCGGATAAAAATCCTGTACCTGATCTGGCACAAATCCATTATCACTTAAAAATAGTGCAAGTTCAATGGCATCCTCTAAAGTGCTTCCTGGATGTGAAGAGATTAAATAAGGAATTAAATACTGCTTTAATCCTAACTGTTCATTTATCTTCTTGTATTTGCTGCTAAACTCTTCAAATACTTTTTTCTCTGGCTTATGCATATAAGAAAGTACCCGGTCAGAAACATGCTCTGGTGCTACCTTAAGTATACCACTTATATGATATTTGCAAAGCTCTCTTAGAAATTCATCACTTTTATCTGCCATTACATAGTCAAACCTTATACCAGAGCGTATAAATACTTTTTTTACACCCTCTATACCTCGAAGTTCTCTGAGTATTTCCAAATATTCTTTATGATCTACGCTCATCTGATTGCAGGGATGTGGATAAAGGCAATCTTTGTGTGTACAAACTCCCTTAGTCAGCTGTTTTTCACAAGCTGCCACTCTGAAATTTGCCGTAGGCCCTCCTACATCATGAATATATCCTTTAAAACCCTGTACTGCGGTTAATTTTTTCGCTTCATTTACAATAGATTCTTTACTTCTTCCTCTCACCTGCCTGCCCTGATGATAAGTCAAAGCACAGAAAGCACAACCACCGAAACAGCCTCGGCTGCTTATAATACTGAATTCTACTTCCTTAATAGCTGGTATTCCTCCCAGTGCCTCATAAGATGGATGATACGTACCCTCATAAGGTAATTCATAAACATCATCAAGCTCCTGTGTTTCAAGTGGGGGCTGTGGTGGGTTCTGTACTACATATAAGCCTTCGCTATACTTTTCTACTAGTCTTTTAGCTATAATATAATCATTATTTTTATATTGGATAGCAAAACTTTCTGCATAGGCCTTCTTGGACTCTGCAATGTCCTGAAAATCAGGTAACATTAATGTATCTTCATCCATATAAATTTCTTTTGATTTAACACAAGTTCCTCGAATCCATCCGATATCTTTAGATTCAATACCTGATTCAAGTGCCTCTGCTATTTCTATAATTGCTCGTTCACCCATGCCATAAATCAATATATCAGCTTTAGCATCCAGCAATATAGATCTTCTCACACTATCATCCCAATAATCATAGTGTCCAAGTCTTCGTAAACTTGATTCAATGCCTCCAATTATAATAGGAACATCTTTATATGCTTCTCTGGCTCTGTTACTGTAAACAATTACTGCACGATTTGGACGCCTTCCAATCTCCCCACCTGGAGAATATGCATCCGTTCTTCGCTTATGCTTAAAAACTGAATAATGATTGACCATAGAATCAACATTTCCTGCATTTATAAGAAATCCTAATCTAGGTCTTCCAAACCTCATAAAATCTTCCTTACTATTCCAGTCTGGCTGTGATAAAATAGCCACCTTATATCCTCGGCTTTCTAACAATCTGCTAATTATAGCAGTGCCAAAAGAGGGATGGTCTATATAGCCATCCCCTGTAATTAAAACAAAATCTGGCTGTTCCCAACCTCTTGCTTCACATTCTTCTTTTGTTATAGGCAAAAATCCCATTCAAACCTCTTTCTTACTTGTCTTTTTTCCATATACCTTTGTTGTCAACATTCAATACGTTGCTCATGTACATAAGTACATTCCGCTACGTTTGACTGTTTCCGCCTTGGTATATGAAAAAAATCCTTCGTAATTTATTCTCTTTTTTCTTATTGAAAAAATCTTATGCAATTTATTTTAAAATTATTTATCTGCTGCCTTTATCATACGGTACTGCTACTGCTCTTGGCGCCTGTGAAGATTTAGAACTAAAAGCAAGCACAATCAGCGTTGCAATAAATGGCACCATTTTATAAATATCGCTTGGAATATTTGATGTTGCCAAAACTGGAATAACCGAATAAGCTGAAGCAATTGTCTTCATTAAACCGAAGAAAAATGCTGCAAACAAAATTCTGATTGGCTTCCACTGTCCAAAAATCATAACTGCCAATGCAAGGAATCCATATCCTGCTACCGTTGCATTAAAATTTGTTGATGTTGGTATTACAAATACAAGTCCGCCTAGACCGGCAAGACCACCAGAAACCATAACACCTGCATATCTCATTCTATATACATTTATACCTACAGAATCTGCTGCATGAGGATGCTCACCACAAGCGCGTAGTCTTAGACCAAACCGAGTCCTATATAAGACTATAACGGATATAATAAGTATAATAAAACCTATATATGTTGTAATATATGCATTTTTGAAAAATAAACTCCCGATAACAGGAATATCTCCCAAAACTGGTACAGAATCGATTCTAAAGGTATTTAGAAAAGTAATCTGTTGAACCCCGTCTGTCTGAATCATTCTGGCTACATAAATAGCAAATGCTGGCGCAAACATGTTTAAAGCTGTGCCTCCAATAATCTGGTCTGCCTTCATGTTTACTGCTGAATATGCAAGTAATAGTGAAAAAACTGCCCCAACAACTACGGCAACTAAAATAGCTAAAATTAGCAATACCTGTCCGCTCATAGAATCCTGCATTTGGTTTATGAAATATATGCTGGCAAATGCACCCATAATCATGGTACCATCCAAAGCAATATTGGTAACGCCGCCACGTTCAGTAAACATACCGCCAAGTGCGACGATTAAAAGTGGAATTGAAAAAAACATTGTCTGTTGAACGACTAAATATAAAACATCCATTACTTTTCTCCCCCCTTCTTACTCTCAGCTTTATGCTTTATGATGCTAGGTATGATTCTTCTCAAAATTAATGAGAATGCACTAAAATAAATAATGCAGGCTATAATCATTTCAATAATTTCAGGGGCATAATCCAATCGTTGCAGATAGTTTCCTCCCTGTGTGATATATGAGATAAAAATAGCGGAAAAAATAATACCAATAGGATTGGAAAGTCCAAGTAAGGCTACCGGAATACCATTAAAGCCTTCACTTGCCAGCATATCTACAACCTTGATATGTCTTCCGCTGGCACCTGATAAGTATAATAGCCCACCACCAAGTCCAGATAGCGCTCCTGCTATAACCATGGAAAGCACAATATTTCTCTTTTCATTTATACCTGCATATCTGCTGGCATCAGCATTATATCCACATGCCTTAAGCTCGTATCCAAAAGTGGTCTTATTCAATAAAACATACATAATGATTGCAATGATTATGGCAATATAAATGCCGCAATTTACTGTAGACAAATCTTTGCCACCACCCAGGCTATTGTAAAATATATCATCTAATCCCATTTTAGGCAATACGCAAGTACTCGCTATATTTAATGACTGTGTTTTCAGACTATCATAAACTGTAAGCTTTACTAAATAATTTGCCATATACATTCCTATGTAGTTCATCATAATAGTGGAAATTACTTCATGAACATTTAAATAAGCCTTCATAAGCCCAGGAATCAATGCCCATAGTCCACCAATAACCGCTGCTGCTAATAAGGCTGCAATCCAATGGATAGGTGCAGGAAGAAATGTCCATTTAACTCCAACATAAATAGCCGCAAAAGCACCCATTATAAATTGTCCTGCGGCACCAATGTTGAATAGTCCCGTTTTAAACGCGAAACCTACAGATAAACCTGTCAGAATCAAAGGGGTTGCAAAATATAATACTTGCCCCATTCCTTTACCGCCTGTACTAAATCCACCTTTTAAAATAATAACTAATCCCTCTCCCGCCTGGGAAGGATTACTAATTAATAAAATAATAAATCCAAATAACAATCCAATTAATATAGCAAAAATTGATGACATAGCGTTATTAAATGCATCACTTATTAAAAGCTTTTTTATCCGTTCCATCCTACGCTGTCACCTCATTTCTTTTTGATCCAGCCATATATAAACCTAATTCCTGAATCGATATTTCCTTGGGGTTTACATCAGCAACAATTTCACCCTCATAAATAACAAGAATTCTATCACTTACGTTCATTACTTCATCAAGCTCTAATGAAACTAAAAGCACAGCCTTTCCTTCATCACGCTTCTCAATAAGCTGCCTATGAATATATTCTATAGCACCCACATCCAGACCTCTTGTAGGCTGTACTGCAACCAAAATTTCCGGGTCTAAATCAAGCTCTCTGGCAATAATGGCTTTTTGCTGATTGCCTCCTGACATACTTCTGACAGTAGTCTTAGCTCCTTGACCGCTTCTGATATCAAACTGTTCAATAAGTTTCTCAGCATACTCTTTAGATTTCTTAAAGTTTAAGAACCCACCTTTTTGAAAATCTGGTTTAAAATAATTTTTTAATATCAGATTCTCAGCCAGGTTATAATCTAAAATAAGTCCATCTTTATGTCTATCCTCAGGAATGTGACATAAACCTGCCAGATTTCTCCTGCGGATACTATTCTTTGTAATATTTTCTCCATTAATAAATATCTCTCCAGATTCTATGGATGATAAACCAGTCAGCCCATAAACTAATTCAGATTGCCCATTTCCATCTATCCCTGCAATACAGACAATTTCACCTTTTCTTACTTGAAAAGAAACATTGTTGACAGCATTTTTGCTATTATGCTTAGATTTTACTGTCATATTTTTTACTTCAAGTACAATTTCACTTGGATCCTTTGCTTTTTTCTGAATCGTAAGATCCACTTTTCTGCCTACCATCATTTCTGACATTTCTTCTTTTGAAGTAGTCGCTACATCGATTGTTCCAATATACTTTCCCTTTCTAAGTACTGTACATCTATTGGCAACTTCCTTTATTTCGTTTAATTTATGTGTAATAAAAAGAATAGATTTGCCTTCTGCTGCCAGTCCCTTCATTATTTTCATCAGTTCTTCAATTTCCTGTGGAGTTAATACTGCAGTAGGTTCATCAAAAATAAGGATTTCATTATCCCTGTAAAGCATTTTAAGTATTTCTACTCTCTGCTGCATTCCTACAGTGATATCCTCAATCTTCTCCTCAGGATTTACCATAAGACCATACTTTTCAGATAAAGCAACAATCTTCTCTTTAGCCTCGTTCATTTTCAAAATTCCGTTTTTAGTAGTTTCCACTCCTAAAATGATATTTTGAAGTACTGTAAAATTGTGTACCAGCTTAAAATGCTGATGTACCATACCAATTCCTAAAGCATTGGCATCATTAGGGTCACTAATTTTAACTTCTTGCCCATTTTTTTTAATGACACCCTTTTCCGGTTGATACATCCCAAACAGTACACTCATCAGAGTGGATTTACCAGCTCCATTCTCTCCAAGCAACGCATGTATTTCACCTTTTTTCAGTTGTAATGTAATATCATCATTAGCTATGATTCCTGGAAATTCTTTTGTGATGTTTAACATCTCTATTATATATTCCATAATGGTTGAACCTCTCTTCAATAGAATATAAATATTATACCTAAATTTTACATAAAAAACAACATAACAAAAGGGAACTTTCCCTTAGAACGATACGCCTTATATACATTTATATTAATGAAACAAAGTATCAACTTCTTTTGTTTTCTCATATAGTATGAATAGAGCGTCATCAAATAATAATTTACCTATATATTGTACTAAAAGTCATTTGAGAAGGTTAAAAAGCTTGTGGAATATAAAAGAAAGGAACTTTGGGTGATAATTTGAACAAATATAAAGTGTGTGTTTATGCAATTTGTAAAAATGAGGTGGATTTTGTTGATAGATGGGTAGACTCAATGAATGAAGCGGATCTTATTGTAGTGACTGATACTGGTTCAGATGATGGAACTGTGGCAAAACTTCGCGAAAAAGGTGTCATTGTATATGTGACTGAAGTAAAACCTTGGCGATTTGATATTGCTAGAAATATTTCATTGAATCATGTTCCTATTGATATTGATATTTGTGTATGTACTGACTTAGATGAGATTTTTGAAAAAGGGTGGAGAAAATGTCTTGAGGACGTCTGGACTAAAGACACAAAGATGGCTAAATATTTATACAACTGGAGCTTAAAAGAGGATGGAACACCCGATGTACAATTTAACTATTTTAAAGCTCATTCAAGGGATTATTACAAATGGAATTATCCGATTCATGAATGTTTAAAATATATAGGTAAAGTTCCTGAAAAAACAGTATTTGCTACCGGAATGGTACTGAATCATTATCCAGACAAAACAAAATCAAGAGATTCATATCTTCCGTTATTAGAAATGGCGGTGGAGGAATCACCCGAAGATGACCGTGTTACTTATTATCTCGGCCGTGAGTATATGTATAAGGAAATGTGGGGAAAATGCATACAAACCTTAAAAAGGCATTTATCTTTAAAATCATCTGTTTGGAAAGAAGAACGATGCGCTTCAATGAGATGGATAGCCAAATCATACTTTCAGCTTTCAAATATTACCGAGGCGCTCAGTTGGTATTATAGGGCTATTGCTGAATGCCCACACATGAGAGAGCCCTATGTTGAATGTGCAAAAATGGGTTATGTCTTAAATGATTGGGAATTAGTGTTTTATATGACGGAGCAAGCTTTAAAAATAAATCAAAAATCTCCAACTTATATTAATATGGGATATTGTTGGGATTATACGCCAGATGATTTGGAAGCAATAAGTTGCTATTGGCTTGGCATGTATGATAGATCTCTTCGTCATGCAAAAACAGCACTTTCGTTTAGTCCTAAGGATAACAGGCTAATTAACAATTTATCAATTATAGAGCAAAAATGTAATAAAATATAATAACTAATTCTCTACACCAAAAAGGAGTTTGCAATTTGTAAACTCCTTTTTGGTGTTAAATCTTAGATAGTTTAAAATATGATTGATACAATGTCAGTTTAAATAGGTATCGCGTACCGATTTTTTAATAATTTATTGAGGATTAGATTCTGATGGTTTCAGATTCTTTTTATTTCGTAAAAGCTAACACATAGTCAGTCTGTTCATCTACGCAATTTGTGTTATTACAAGGTGCGCAGAAACAGGCCTTGTGCCTCCGGCGAGAGGAGTTATGGTTAGTGCCGTCGAATTGCCTGCAGGATTTCGTACAGTGAGTATTGAATTAATGACTGTCGTAGTTACAAGCGCCATTCCTACTATCTGTGAAGTGCCAGTTGCACGACCTACCACTGTATAAGCTAAGTCAGCCCCATTAAGAGTCAAAATAAGTTGGCCTGCTTCTGATACACTTACCTGGAATAATACTTCATACGTGCCAATTTCAGCTAAGTTAAATGAGCTAGGACCTGTTCGGGTAATTGTTGAAGCACTGGTAGGTCCATCTTGTGGAAAGCTAACATCAGTTCCGGGAGCAACTGTTGCTGCATTATCTGGAGGCATCAGTGCAAAGAAATCAGCAAAATTCAATATTCCTCCAGTAGCTCCTGTGGCGCCTGTGGCTCCCGTAGGTCCGGTATCTCCTGTCGGTCCCGTGGCTCCCGTGGCTCCGATTGCTCCTGCTGGTCCGGTATCTCCTGTTGGTCCCGTGGCTCC
>NZ_DAMBYD010000022.1:0-1294 GCF_032051575.1 Aminipila sp.
AGGAAAATCAACATAGATTTCACATCTATCCATTATTTCTTTAGTCATATATGTATTAAATATATTGTTTTAAGCAAAACAGGTACAACCGTCCTTTTCTACCATTATCAACTGCTAAAACACTAAATTTCAACTTCTATTTCAGAAATATTTAATGCTTTTCCACCTACTCTGACTTCTTCAATCTTATCTCCTAGAGTTGATAATGAGACCAATATCTCTGAAGGTTTGTCCATAGAATAACCTTGTTCAATTATAACATTATCTACAGTTTGTTGGCTTAATGCACCATATTTTAGCATATAGCAAGCTAGTGCTCCATTTGAAGTACCAGTGGCAGACTCTTCAGGTATGCCATAAAGAGGTGCAAGATTTCTAGTGTGAGCATTTGAATTATGTAACGATTCAAGTGTAAACAGATGATACCCTACAACATCATATTTTTTGCTGATTGCAGCTACCTTTTCAAAATCAGGTTTAATGCTACTTAGAATGCTTAAATCTTTAATAGGAACAATAATATCTTTCAAACCAGTAGATACAATTTGTAATGGGAAATTTGCATCTATTTGAGCTACAGAAATATTCAACGAGCCTGCAATTTCTTCTCTGTCTAATGTCTCAAAGAAAGTCGGAAGTGACTGATTCATAATAATTGACATATCTTCCTTAACATATACGTTAAGAATGCCTGCCTTTGTTTCCTGTGTATAGTGTCCTGGTGTAATACGTTTTTCACTTAATAGCATGTAAAATGCGCCTATAGTTGCATGTCCGCAAAGGTCTACTTCTTCTGCAGGAGTAAAAAAGCGTACTTTAAAATCTGCTAAATTTGAATTCATTACAAAAGCAGTCTCGCTAAAACCTATTTTTTCAGCAATTTTTTTCATATCTGCTTCGGATAGGTGATCAGCATCAAAAACAACTGCTGCCGGATTTCCACCCTCCATGGATTTTGCAAATGAGTTTAAAGTAAAAGCTTTAATTTTCATTTTCATTCTTTGGAGAAGATGTCATGGAGCATCTTCTCCTCAAACCTACCTTTCTTAAATATTAATATTATTAATAACAAATTTTATCAAAAATATTATGTATGGGTATTGGAAAGCTAATGTGGGGGATGGCTATTGTTACAACAACTTTATTTTAGATCCAATACCCATAGATAATGCTTTGTTATATATCAAATCTGCCAAAGTATTATCCTGAATACCCATTCCTGTGGCATCAAAAATTGTGACCTGGGTGTCATTATCCCTTCCTTGCTTACTCTTAAGCAAAACTTCTCCTAACT
>NZ_DAMBYD010000022.1:1325-4915 GCF_032051575.1 Aminipila sp.
GTTCCACACACTGATATATTGAATCAACATAAATTTTTGATCGACTAAATATTTTAGGATCAAGCTCCTGTTTACCAGCCATATCAGCACCTATGGCAATAATATGAGTACCTTCCTTTATCCATTCATCTTTGACAATCATATTTTTGCTTGGTGTCGTCGTTACAATGATATCAGCATCAATAACAGCATCTTTTGCAGTTTCACATGTTTCAACTAATAAATTAAGTGATTTAGAGATTTCTTCTCTATATGCTGCTAATAATTCAGTATTAGTGTCCCAAACTTTTACAGATTCAATATTCAAAACTTCGCATATAGCTTTGAGTTGCATACGAGCTTGATTTCCAGAACCAATGATAGCCACTTTCTTAGAATTCTTTCTTGCTAAAAGGCGAGCAGATAATCCACCAGCAGCACCTGTCCTATATCCAGTAATCAAACTTCCATCCATTATACATAACGGATAACCGGTTTTCCCATCAATCAACATAATTGTTGCCAGCATCGTTGGCAAATTATAAACCTTTGGATTATCCCAATATCCAGATGCACTTTTTATACTTATGAATTGATTAGATTTCGAATAGCATGTCTTTATATCAAGTTCTCCATTGTTTTCTTCATCTTCTATTGATACAATAGGTGGCTGAATAACCATATTACTGCAGTAGTCTGTATATGCTTGTTCAACAGAAGCTATTGCATCTTTCATATTGATAAGCATTCCTACATCTTGTTTTGATAAAATCAATGTCTCCATCTAATCACCTACACGTATTTTTTTTCAATCAAATATTCCTCGAACTTCTTAAGGCTTTCTTCAAAATTATCTCTACCATAACCCATTCTAAAATATTGTCCTTTAAATCCATAAATACTTGATGGAAGTAAAAGTACACCTTTTTCTGCAACAAGTGTTTCACAGAAATCATGAATTGGCATTTCTATATTCATCTTATGAAAAGCCACTGGGCCTGCCATTGGTCTGTTATATTCAAAAAGATCTGAATATTTACTAAAGAACTTATCAGCTATTTTAAGGTTTGATTCAATTATACTTCTATTTTTATTAAGTATTTCATCACTATGTTTAAGTGCAACCATAGAAAGATATTCAGATGGTGCACTTGTACAAATACTTGTATAATGCTTCATTTTTTTCATTTTTTCAATAATTTCAAGGTCTTTTGTAGCAATCCAACCAAGTCTTAATCCCGCTAAACCATATGCCTTAGACATAACACCAAGAGAAATTCCTTTTTCATAACAGTCTGCAAACCATGGACGCTTTTCTCCATCTAATTCTACACCTTTATAAACTTCATCGCAGAAAACATATAAATCATATCTTCTTGCTATTTCAACTATCTTTTCTATTTCTTCTTTTTTCAAAGTATAACCAGTTGGATTATTTGGGCTATTCAAGCAGATAAGCTTAGTGTTTGGTTTTATCATGTCTTCTAATTTATCTATATCAATTGTCCAACCATTCTCACCTTGTTCCAATGACCATTTTGAAACTTCACAACCTATTGAATTTGGAACTTCGAATGATGACTGATAAATAGGGAACTGACATATTACATGATCACCTTTTTCCAATAACACGTTGGCAAAATTAAATATTGGTTCTTGAGCTCCTGCATGCACTACTATTTCTTCAGGTGTAATTGTAGAATATAAACTAGATATAACCTCCCTAAGATATGGGCTTCCAGCCACTTCAGTATATCCAAGCCCTCCATTTAAAAATTCTTCTTCAGCACCAGGTTCATAAGCAAGTAATTCTTTCATACTCATAGAAGCACAATCTGATTGCGTAAGTAAATATGGTGCTGAAAACTCATGCTTTCCAAAAAATACTTCTAATTTAAAATCTCTTAATTTCATACTATAATCATTCCTTTCTTGAATTTATTATAATAATACAATATAATGACTATAAAATATCCAACCAAAGAAAATATAATACCCATCCAAGTTAGCAAAAGGAGCAAATTATGAGTACCAAATTTAATGAAACTGTAATAATAAATTGGAAACCCGATAAGAACTCAGATATTACTTTAACAAAGCAAATAATTGGATATCTTAAAGAACGAATTGCAAAAGGGGATTGGGTAGTTGGTCAAAAGCTACCATCTCAACGTAAAATGGCCGAGTTATTTGAAGTAAACAGAAGCACAATAGTTGAGGCTCTATCTGAACTGACATCACTTGGCATTATTGACTCCTCCTTTGGTAAAGGCACAACCATAGTAAATAATACATGGTCTCTTCTTATTGACAGCAGTACACCCGATTGGAAAAATTACATAGAACATGGGATACATAGACCCAATAATCCAATAATACAAGCTATGTATAAATTCGAATTTATTGAACCAATAATTCGTCTTGGAACAGGAGAAATGTCACCAGATCAATTTCCTCATGATATGATGACTGATGTTCTTAAAAGAGTATCTGATCGAAATGTTTCTTATAATTATTTAGGTCCGCTTGGCCTATATGAACTTAGAGTTGAATTATGTAAGTATCTAAAAAAATTCAATTTACAGGTAGAACCATCACAAGTTTTAATAGTATCAGGCTCACTTCAAGCTCTGCAACTTATTTCTCTTAGTATACTAGGACCAAATTCTGTTGTCCTCGTAGAAGAGCCATCATATATTAAATCATTGAGAGTTTTTGACTTCTCAGGTATTACCATGAGAAATGTTCCTATGGATAAAGATGGTATAATGCCATGGATGATAGATGATACTATATTAAAAAAGGGAAAGTCTATACTATATACAATTCCTACATTTCATAATCCAACTGGAATTACTATGAGTGAGAATAGACGAAGTGAATTGCTTAGATGGTGTAAATCAAATCGACTTCCAATTATTGAAGATGATGTTTATAGAGAATTATATTTTGATGAGGCTCCTCCCCTTCCAATTAAAGCAATAGACAATACTGGAAATGTTCTTTACATGGGAAGCGTATCTAAATCACTAGCACCAGGCTTTAGAATTGGATGGATAGTAGGTCCTGAATCTATTGTAGAGCGTCTTGGAGACATAAAAATGCAAACTGACTATGGTGCAAGTTCATTATCCCAATGGATAATGAATGAATGGTTTAATAGTGGACTATACGATATTCATATTCAAACACTTAGAAAACAACTAAAAGAAAGATGTTCTTTTATGCTTCATTTACTTGATTTATATTTTTCTGATATTGCAACTTGGAATATTCCTAAAGGCGGTTTCTATATATGGTTGAAATTAAATAAACCTTTGTCTATAGATAAGGTTTTTGATCAAGCACTTAAAGAGAATGTATTAATTAATCCTGGTGATATATATAGTTTTAAGAAAAATAATTGTATACGTCTTTCTTACTCTTATGCATCAAATCAAGATATGGAAGAGGGATTGAAAAAACTTTCTGTAATTATTAAAAGAATAATAAATTAATTATTAAAAACTCCTAAGTTTTTCTAACCTAAATAGTACGGCTGCACATGATAATTAGGTTATCATGTACAGCCATTTTTATAAGCCCGTTACTTTTACTGGTATCTGTGTTTC
>NZ_DAMBYD010000023.1:0-4767 GCF_032051575.1 Aminipila sp.
TAGCTAAAGCTCTATCCAAAACCATAACTGCACTATCTGTCATTTCTTCATTATCTAAAACTAAATAATCATTATCTTTAACAGTATACTTTGCAGTTTCAGCAAGAGATTTTGATATCTGTCTTTTAGTTCTAGTTTTAAAAGCTCTTACGTCAACTACAGGAGTATAATCTACCTGTAAACTCTCTTTCCATAAGCTTGTCCATTTTTCTTGCGACATATAAAGTTCTGTATCCTTAAAGTATCTTTTATTAACCATCAAGATGATATGAAAGTGAGGATGATAAGTATCATAATCCTTTGATGATTCATCTAAATTATGAGTTACTTCCAAAGCTCTAAACCAACCAACTATAGATTTTTTAACTATTTTTCTTTCGCTTAATTTTTTAAAAGCATGAAATAAGTTATCTAAGGTGGTTGATAGTTCTTCGCCTTCTACATTCCTACAAGTTAAAGTTAAGAATATAAATCTATAGTCTCTTAATTCAAGAGCTTTATCCATAACTTTAGAAGTTTGAGCAAATATTTTAAGTTCCCTTCTCCATGAACACATTGGACATAACCTCACTTTGCAAAAATTAGCTCCATTAAGCTTAAATTCACCACTTGATATAAACCTTTTAAATTCTAAATATGAACCACAATCTAAAACCCTATAAGCTTTCTTCATACCAAGCCTTGTATAACTTTCTGCAAGTAACAAGGTCTTTGTTTTTTTATCTTTCCAAGGTCTTTCTTTCCCTTTTTTATCTTTATCAGTTAATACTTCCAATTGATTTTTTTCTATTTCTTTGCTATGATTATTATACAATTTAAAAAAGACTCCTTTCTTTAGGGATTTCTAAAGAAGGGTATAAAAATCCCTAGTGTAAATTTTGATTCAACAACTAAATTTTAACACTAGGTTTTTTTATTGTCAATTTCCACCCCTTGCAACAAGGTTAAAATGCTTTAAATTCAAGGGCTAACATGTGTTTTAACACATCGAAATTGTTTCTATAGTATAAATATAAGAAGAAACAGGGCTTAACCGCCCTGTTTTCAAGGCTTTACAGCCTCTCAATTTTCAATTTTCAATTTTTGAATGGTTTTCGATCATTTTTTGAGTAATTTTACACTAAAAAAGTGTAATACACTTTTTGTATTACACTTTTTTATTTTTATTAAATAATCATTTATCTGTGCCTTTTTCAATACCTTTTTCAATACTTATTTCAATGCATATTAATTTATTTTTACTGTACCGAAAAGTGTATTACACTTTTTTGTGAAACTTAGATCTATAAATCACTTTAAGATTTAATATTAAAAGTGAAAGTAGCAAGACTCTATTTATTTTAAATACATAAACCAAATCATAAATAATTTATATACCTAAAAACAAGTTTTAACGGTCTTAGATTTTTTTTAAGAGCATAAGGGACTTATGTCCCCAAATTATTTGTGGAGTTAGGCAAAGCCTAACAAAGTCGTGTCCCCTAATTTTGGACCTAAAACCCATTAAAAACCCATCTTTTAGCCCACTTGAAACCCACTTAAATTTTATCTTTCCATATCAAAATTCATAGATTTCTTTAAAACTTTATTAGATATTTTTTGAGATTCCCTCATGCAATGCAATTGTTCTGTAGCTTCAGGAATAAGATTATGTTTTGAAAGTATCTCAAACATAGCTTGACCTTGTTCTTTTAATTCTTTTATAGTGTTTTTCAATTTTGTATTATCAGATCTAATAGCTGATAAATTTTTATTGATTTTATATGAGCTTTCTCTAAAACTATTATTTTCACTCTTTAACTCTTTATTTTCTCTTTCTAAATCCCAAATTTTATCTGCATTATAAACTCCTTGTTTAGCTAAACCTACAAGTTTATTATAATCCTTCTCTAAAAGCGTTATTTTGCCCCCTAGAAAGCTTTTTTTAGCTTCAAGGTGTTCTATATTCCATATACAACTTTTAATGCCTTTTACGGCTTCATATTCGCTCTCTACGGCTTTTAAATTATTTTCAAGGGTTTTTATATTATCCTTAATCTTTTCTAGCTTAAATTCGTGAATTTCAAGACTCTTTTCTGTCTTACCTGTACCCCTAGTAACATTAAAGCCTTTTTCTTGAAGATAACTAGGTGCATCTGTATGTATTTTATTTATTCTTCCTGGTGTCATTACACTTCTTGCTTGAAGTTTCCCATTATCTTTATTAACCGGTACAAAGTGTAGATGCATATGTGGTGTAGTTTCATCTAAATGTACTTTAGCAGATATAACATTCTCTGCTCCAAACTCTTTACAGAAGTAATTATAAACCTCTTTTAAGTACTCCTTAGATTTATCTATACCCCATTTTTCAAACTGATCCTTAGGTACCGTTATGATATTTGAGTAATCAACTACAGAATTTTTCTGAATTCTTGAAACTGATCTTACTTCATCAATTCTTTTCTTCACCCTTTGATACAGATTTAAACTGCTCTGAACCAAATCATAATTTAAATGAGTTTTATCCAGGTTAATTTCTTCATTGGAAATTTTACCTTCTCTCTCTTGCTCTTTTTCAAGTCCCTTTATATCACTCATATTATTTTTCTGTGTATTCCATGCAAAATCCATGCTTAATATCACCTCTGCGATTTTAATACTCTTAACCATATTTTATATTAAGAGTATAGCACGTTATACTCTTGTAAACAAGAAACGTGCCATTACATGGAATTTTAGGGCTTTGCCCTCGCTTCGCTTCACCCATGAGGTTTTAAAAAACCTCAACTAAAACTTTCGTCACCTGCGGAAGCCAACCCCAAAACACGTGGTGTTTGGGTATTACTCCAGTGTGTGCCCTTCATTCCATCAAGGTAGTATTTTAAATTTTTCTTATGTCAGCCTTAGATCCTCTTACAGAGGAATGGCATCCAACGAAAATTTTAAAATCTCCACCTTGATTTCATTACTGTCTTTTCAACCGAAGGATATTAAAGTGTAGTGAATGTCTATAGGTTTAGATTAATGGTAATTAGTATGCTGAAAAATTGAAGGTTCGACGTTAATAAAGTTGTATTAGCCAAAAATGAAAAGACTTCTAGTAGATCCATTTAGAAATGAATACTAGAAGTCCTTTGATTTTTTTGAATAACTAATATGTTTATTAATTAACTTCAGCACCATGAGTTGCGATATCTTGAGTTCCTATGACATTAAAATTAATTCCTCCTGTTGGTTTCCATTTTAAACAAGCACCTAAAGATGTAGTTATAGCTACTTCACTGTGTCCGTAAGATACTTGAATATTGCCACTACGTGAATTTAATGTGCCATTACAATAAATAGCACCCGTATATTTTGGCGTTCTAGCCAATTGTGCAGTTCTTTCGGATAATTTCGGTAAATTAAATTTATATGCTACACCAACTGTACTTGAAGCTGTGTTTCTTTGGTCATCTTTAAACCTAAAACCATTTGTTATAGTTTGTACACGATTACTATAATCAAAATATTCACATTGATTAAATCCAAAAGCAGATGATGTATCAAAGCCCATAGTAGAATCATGACCTAATGCTATCACATCACTACCAAAGAAAAATGGCAACTGTAACCATTCATAAAATCCAGCACATAAATATTTAGAACCACCCATATTATATGATTCTAACGTTAATTTAATCCAAGAATATCTATTTCCAGAACTGCTACTACCAAGAGTAGAATTGGCAGCCTTATATAGACTATTTGTTTCTATGTCAACTACCTCATTGTTTTCTAAATCCATTTTAACATACTGAGTGCTTGTCTCCATACTTATAGCATTATTTTTTACATTTTCATAAGCAGCCTTAGCTTCATCATTTACGTTAGAAAACTTTTTTACATATGAATTTTCTATTTGAGTATTAACCTCTTCTTTGCTTTGTGTTTTGGCTTCATCTGCAAAAACTGTTGATCCTGAACAACAAATCAAAGTCGCACAAATTAAGCTTGATATAATTGTTTTAAAAACTTTCATAAAAGCTCCCCCTTTTTAATTACAATTTTTCCTTAACAATTATATCATAAATTTTACTATTTTGTAAAATTACCAATTATTTTACATCCAATTAAAAATAATTGGTATAAAAATCAAATATGCACTTATAATTGCAATAACTAAATAAATTTTATATTCTGATTTTGGACGTCTAATTGCATTTACCAAACCCCAAATTAAAGTAAATGGAGTAATCAAGCAAAGAAGTTCACCAATACCATCTATAAATTTTATAATAAACTCCATGTCATTCTCTCCTTTTCAATATTGACTATATTTTTTTACAGTTATTTCATAAGGTATAGATCTATAATAAGGTGATGATATTCGCAATTTACAACAAGGCAAATTCTCAGTTGTGAGCTTTTTATCATGCCAACGTAAATTATAACTATGCTATATATTATCTAAAACTATATATCCATAATGTTCTTTTTCAGGCTTCAAACCCAAATTTTTATTAATTATTTCTTTTTACCAATTAATAAAAATCTTAACAAAAATTACTTAAGCTTGCAATACTGCTTATAACCAATATGCCATCTATAACGTTCCAATACATATTCAATATCTTCTCTAAGCTCTTCATCACTCCCAGTATTAATTAAATCACCATCTTCTACATCATCAAGATTAAGCGACTTATGTATCTTTTTAAGTTCGCCACCATAGGCTACAAGGCGTCTATTAGCTAAAGCTCTATCCAAAACCATAACTGCACTATCTGTCATTTCTTCATTATC
>NZ_DAMBYD010000024.1:0-4715 GCF_032051575.1 Aminipila sp.
GTGCATATAAGGTCATATCTGATGTTACGTTTGCAACCGTTACCCCTGCTGCATATTTTGTTCCTCTTCCGTCTGCCTTTGTGTTCCAGCTGTCAAATTTCTTCCCTGCTGGGGCGATTACCCCTGTTCCATCTGGTAATACTGAAGATGTCTGCCCATCTGCTACCTGCTGTGAAGAAATGCCTCCTGTTCCTCCATTTGCATCAAAGCTTATGGTATGAGTTACCTGTGGTATATCCACATACTGTGCATATAGGGTCATATCTGATGTTACGTTTGCAACCATTGCTCCTGGGATGTACTTTGTTCCACTTCCATCTGACTCTGTGTTCCAGCTGTCAAATCTCTTCCCTGCTGGGGCGATTACCCCTGTTCCATCTGGTAATACTGAAGAAGCTTGTCCATCTGCTACCTGAAATGAAGATACGCTTCCGGTTCCTCCGTTAGCATTAAAGCTGATGGTATGAGTCACCTGTGGTATATCAATATACTGTGCATACAGCGTCACATCTGTTGTCACGTTTGCAACCGTTGCTCCTGCTGTATACTTAGTCCCGCTTCCATCTGACTCTGTGTTCCAGCTGTCAAATCTCTTCCCTGCTGGTGCTGTCAGGCTGCTTCCATCTAGCAATGCTGAAGATGTCTGTCCATCTGCTACCTGCTGTGAAGAAATGCCTCCTGTTCCTCCATTTGCATCAAAGCTTATGGTATGAGTTACCTGTGGTATATCCACATACTGTGCGTATAACGTCATATCGGATGTTACATTTGCAACTGTTGCTCCTGACGCATACTTCGTTCCTCTTCCGTCTGCCTTAGTATTCCAGCTATCAAACTTCTTGCCTGCTGGTGCTATCAGTCCTGTTCCATCAGGCAATACTGAAGAAGTCTGCCCATCTGCTACCTGCAATGAAGATACGCTTCCGGTTCCTCCATTTACATTAAAGCTTATGGTATGAGTTACCTGTGGTATATCAATATACTGTGCATACAGCGTCACATCTGTTGTCACATTTGCAACCGTTGCTCCTGGAATGTACTTTGTTCCACTTCCGTCTGCTTTCGTATTCCAGCTGTCAAATTTCTTGCCTATTGGTGCTGTCAGGCTGCTTCCATCTGGTAATACTGAAGATGTCTGCCCATCTGCTACCTGCAATGAAGTAATGCTCCCTTTCCCTCCGTTTGCATAAAAGCTTATGGTATGAGTTACCTGTGGTATATCAATATACTGTGCATATAACCACATACTTGTTGTTACATTTGTAAGGATTGTTCCTGCTGCATACTTTGTTCCTGCTCCGTCTACCTTTGTATTCCAACTGTCAAACTTTTTGCCTTTTGGTGCTTTAAATCCCCTTCCATCAGGAAAGGCTGGAGTAGACTGTCCCTCAGATATTCGCCATGATAAATATGTTACAAAAGGGCTCTTATAAAAAACTATAGACTTAATTTTACTACTATAACATGCATATAGGGTCACATCTGCTGTTACATTTGGTATTGTTGATCCTGCTGCATACATTGTTCCAGTTCCATCTGCTTTCGTGTTCCATATGTGAAACTTCATATCTGTTGGTGCGGTAAATCCACTTCCATCTGGTAGTGCTGAAGAAGTCTGTCCCTCGGTTACCTGCAATGAAGGTACACTTCCTGTTCCTCCGTTTGGGTTAAAGCTGATTGTATATTTGGGCATATCCACATATTGTGCATATAAGGTCGTATCCGCCGTCACATTTGCAATTGTTGCACCTGCTGCATACTTTATTCCTGTTCCATCTGGCTTCGTATTCCAACTTTCAAACAGTTTTGTTGCTGGTGCTGTCAATCCGGTTCCATCTGGTAATGCTAAGGAAGGTTGCCCTTCTGTTACATGCCATGAAGAGAAGTTTCCTATACCTCCATTTACATCAAAGCGGACGGTATACATTTTGGTTAAAGGCTCATAAAATCTTACATAATCAACCTTCATAACCGAATTATCTGCCTGAGATGGAATTAATTCACCTGAATATCCAGGAAATACTGCTAAAGATAAATATATATTCATAGGTGCTATTTCATATTGGAAGCTATTGGTTTTTCTAACATTCCTATCGTTAAAAAAAACCTGATATGTATCCTGATTCTGTTCTAACTCCCACGCAGAATCAACATCATTAGGTCTAAGATATGCAGTAAATTTATTCATCTTATCTGCAAGATTCGTAGTGGCATAGTATTTAAAAGTATCAACAATTCTTTTACTGCCTTTCATTCTAAGTAAGTTGATTTGAAGTTCATTGGGATAGTGTCCCTCAGGAAAATCAGGTTCACAATGACCATACTTTTCATCAGCAGGTACATTTGTAAAAGCCCAAAAGCTCTGATTTAATCCTGAAGCTCTCGCATACTGATAGGAGCACTCATACACCCCATACTTAAAGCTCTCTTTACTAAATATATTGCCTGCTGTCCATGTATGAGGAGGATCTTTTTTATCCAAATAGTCATATTTAGATAAATGCTCATTTCTGGCATAAATCATAAGCTGTCCATCTTTGACTTCAACATTTTCCGGCACACGTACTTGATATGTCTTTGGATCTCCCAAATATCTGAGTCCACAGTCCGATATCCATTTTTTTGTTAAATTAAAATCACGACCATCTTTTGCTATGTAGTTAAATTCATCATTAAATTTTAAGTTGTATTTAACTAAAATTGCATCGGAGATAGTTTCCATTCCAACTCTTCCTTTAATATTAACAGGTGTAATTCCAACTCGGATATATTTTCCTGCATCCTCCTTTTTAACTAGATATGTGGGCTTGTCAGAACCTTCTATCGCTAAAGGAGTTCCTTCCGGAGTTGTTGAAGCATACCATTGATATTTAGTTGCATTAGTATCTTCCTCTACCTTTCCTGTACCCGATCCACACCCATAAGTATATTTAGTTTGTATTTCCCCTCCTATCGCAGCCCCTTCCATGCCTTCTGCCAATACTACCTGTCCGTCAAATTTTATATCAATAATGACTGGAATCACAGCACCATTAATGTTATTAGAGCCTCCAGACATATCTTCAGCATATACATTTACACTACAAAGCATGGTAATGATTAACAACATTGAAATCAGTACCCTAGACATGCCAAATTTCATTTTTTTGATGCTAATACTCATTTATCCCCCTTAAAAATGAAAGACTTAAAATCCCTGTTCTTTTGATAAAATAATGCATTCACATTTAAAATACCAGCCAAACAGGGATTTTTTAATTTATAAATTTATCTTGTTGCTTATACTTAACCCCTTTTTAAATTTAATTTTTTATCTTAACTTTTATGTAAAAACCTCCTTAAACTTTTACTTTTCAGCATAACTTGTAATCATCATGGCAACCTCTGCTCTTGTAGCCAGTCCTTTTGGATCAAGCGAATTGTCACCCTTGCCACTGATTATTTTCTGCTGATAAGCCCATGCAAATGCCTGCTTTGCATAATCTGATATATCGAAGGCATCTTTAAATGATGCTATACCATTATAATCTGTAACCACAGGAGAACCTGCATATCTCCAAAGAATGGAAACTAACTGTTCACGTGTAATATTATTATTCGGAGCAAAGATATTGTTTCCATACCCTGTAACGATTCCTTTATTTTGTGCCCATGCAACAGCATTTGCATAATACTTGTCCTTTGTTACATCTGTAAAGGAACTATCAAAGGTTTCTTTAGAGCCATCCAATCTATACAGTATGGTTGCAATCATTGCGCGATTGGTGCCTAAATTCGGTGAAAATGCAGAAGCATCTGTCCCCCCCATTATATTATTCTGGTTAAGGATTGCCACGCTCTTATAGAACCAATCTGATTTTGCCACATCTGTAAATGGATTAACCCAGCTTTCCACATTAAGATTTAACTTACCTGGTGTAGCACTGACATCTTTGGTAATTACATAATCAGAACAAGAACTTTGCTGTACTGTAAATATACCATTACTGTCAACTGTGGATTTTTGTTTAAACTCAAGCTTTCCTGTCTGAGGGTCATAATAGTTATAGTTCAATGTCTGTCCACTGTATGCTTTTCCTAAGTTAATGTCTATAGTTGCTTTTGCCGGCAATTGTCCGCTATAGTTGAAATGAAGAGACTGAATGAAACTGTCACCTGCCGCCTTCTTTGTAGTATCTTTTAAGGTTCCTGTACCAAAAGATACACCAAAATCATATTCCGTTTTACCTGAAACCTCTTGCATTGTTCCCTTTTTAAAAGTCATTGTAAAATCATTTTGTTTTATTACTACATTATTATCTTTATTGCTAGTAATAACATCTTTTATTTGAGCTGCAGTAACTTTGGCACTTGAACTGCTAAAGCTTATAACTGCTTCTTTTGTCTCTTTATCCGTCACTATTTTAATGCTGGTGGATGCACTTGCTGAAGAAGAACTTCCGCCACTGTGGCTGCTTCCACCGCCGCTGCTGGAATCAGTTACATACTGTGCATATAGCGCCATATCGGCTGTTACATTTGCAACAGTTGCTCCTGATGCATATTTTGTTCCTGTTCCGTCTGCCTTCGTGTTCCAGCTGTCAAACTTCTTTCCTGTTGGTGCTGTCAATCCTGTTCCTCCAGGTAATGCTGAGGAAGCCTGTCCATATGTTACCTGTAGTGAAGAAACGCTTCCTGTTCCTCCGTTTACATCAAAGCTGATTGTATGAGTTACC
>NZ_DAMBYD010000025.1:0-465 GCF_032051575.1 Aminipila sp.
AATGGTCGATGGGATAAAAAGTCTACAGGACTTGGATTATATTTATGCAAGCAGATTTTAAGTAAGCTATCTCACAGCATAGCTATAGACTCCAGGGTTGATGAAGGGACAAAAGTAATGATCAATCTGGCAACAATTGAAGTGCAAATAGAATAAGATTTTGATGCAGCCTTACAACTGTGTAAGGTTAAAGGAAGAAATGTAAGCCAAAGTTAAGGCATACATTTCTTCCTTTTGTTATACTGAACATGATAAGAAGTTAGGATATAACAGTACTAAATAAACTTTACGGGTATATTAAGTTAAAAGTGCCTAAAAGGGAACGAGTAAAGCAGACTATTCAGTGTTTAGAGTGAAAGGAGAAAATTATGTCAATATTAGAAGTAAAAAAACTTAAAAAAACATATATCAGCCGTTTTGGTACAAACCATGTTCAGGCTTTATCCGATGTGTCCTTTTCAGTTG
>NZ_DAMBYD010000025.1:475-4261 GCF_032051575.1 Aminipila sp.
TACTTAGCTATCATGGGGGAGTCTGGGTCAGGTAAGACTACCCTTTTAAATATTATTGCAGCACTAGATAAGCCCTCAAGCGGCGAGGTGGTGCTGAGCGGTATAAGCAGTATGAATCTTAAGGAAAAGGAAATTTCTAAGTTTCGTCGTGATAATTTAGGCTTTGTATTTCAAGACTTTAATCTTCTTGATACCTTTTCTTTGCAGGATAATATATTTTTGCCCCTTGTTTTATCTGGTAAGTCCTTTAATGAAATGGATAATCGTTTAAAACCTATTGCAAAGAAACTTGGAATAGAAGATATTTTACAAAAATATCCTTATGAGGTTTCTGGAGGTCAAAAGCAGAGAGCTGCCGTTGCTAGGGCATTAATTACTAATCCCCAGCTTATTCTTGCAGACGAGCCTACTGGAGCATTGGATTCTCATTCAAGTGATGAGCTTCTTCACTTGTTTAATGATATAAATAAAGAAGGAGAAACCATAATAATGGTTACTCACAGTACTAAAGCAGCCAGCCATGCAAGCCGTGTGCTTTTTATAAAAGATGGAGAGGTGTTTCATCAGCTATATAGAGCTTCCATGTCCCAAGAAGAAATGTATCAAAAAATTTCCGATACACTTACTATAATTGCTACAGGCGGTGTAAAAAATGAGTAAGATGTTCTATCAAAAGCTAGCTGTAAATAATATTAAAAAGAATGGAAAGACATATTTTCCATATATACTAACGTGTATAAGCACTATTGCCATGTTTTAAACAGTATGTCTGGGGGAAGGGAACTTAAAATAATACTCAATTTAGGCACTTATGTTATTGGTTTTTTCTCAGTGATTTTTCTTTTTTATACGAACAGCTTTCTTATAAAGAGGCGTAAAAAAGAGCTGGGTTTATATAATATTTTGGGTATGGAGAAAAAGCATATTGCTAAGTTGTTGTTTTGGGAAACCCTTTTCGTGGCAATTATAAGCATGATATTGGGACTGATATCTGGAATTGCAGTAAGCAAGCTTATGTTTTTAATACTTCTTAAGATTTTACAATTTAAGGTGCCAATGGGGTTTATTATATCAACTAACTCCATAGTTAAAACAGTTATTCTCTTTGGCTTTATTTTTGTTTTAACTCTTATAAATAATATGAGACAAATTCATCTTGCAAAACCTGTTGAGCTTCTTAAGGGAGGTCAAGTTGGTGAAAAGGAGCCAAAAACAAAGTGGATTCTTACTTTAATTGGAATTCTCAGCCTTGGAGCAGGCTACTATATTGCCTTAACTACAGAATCACCTCTAGCTGCACTTAATATGTTCTTTCTGGCAGCAATTCTTGTTATGATAGGAACTTGGGCTTTATTTACTGCAGGAAGTATTGCCCTTTTAAAAATCCTTAGAAAAAATAAGAAGTTTTATTATAAGACCAATCATTTTATAAATGTGTCTGGAATGATTTATCGTATGAAACAGAATGCAGTAGGGCTCGCTAACATTTGTATTCTTTCAACTACTGTTTTAGTGATGTTATCTACAACAGTGTCGCTGTATATTGGTATGGAGGATGTGCTTAGAACAAGATATCCAAGAGATATTTCAATAAGCGCAAAAAATATATCAAAAGAAAAGGCAGAAATGATTAATAATATTATAAAAGAGCAATCAGACAAAGATAATATTACTTTGAAAAATATAGTTAAATACCGATCTTCATCTCTAGCTATGATACAAGATAAGAATTATTTCACAGATAATGGCAGTGATTTGGACGCAAACAATTTAGGCTTCATAGAGTTTGTACCACTAAGTGAATATAATGATTTGGAAAATAAATCTATTACTTTAAAGGAAAATGAAGTGCTGCTCTTTACTTATAGAGGAGAAATAGCCGAAGACAGCATTAATATTTTAGGCAATGAGTTTAAAATAAAAGAACGTATAAATAGCATGACAGTGGATGGAATAGCCTCCGCAGTAGTTACTAATGGCTACTTTATTATCGTACCTGATGAAAAGACAATTGAAAAAATATATGCTTCTAGCACTCAGGATGATGGCAAAATGGAGGATTTATCTTATTACTTTTCCTTTGATACTGATGATAATGCGGAAAATGAAATTGCTTTAACTAATGAAATTAATAGCAAAATAAAGCAATTATCTATTGATGCACGTTGTGAAGGCTTGGAAGAATCCAGAGAATCCTTCTTTTCTCTATACGGAGGACTTTTCTTCTTGGGGATATTCCTTGGAGCACTATTTATTATGGCTACGGTGCTTATTATATACTACAAGCAGATTTCAGAAGGCTATGATGATAAGGAGCGCTTTGAAATTATGAAGAAGGTTGGCATGAGCAAAGAAGAGATTAAAAAATCAATTGGTAACCAAGTGCTTATGGTGTTCTTCCTGCCAGTTGTAACAGCAATTATTCATATTGCCTTTGCCTTCAAGGTTATCGTGAAGCTTCTTGCAGTATTAAATCTTACTAATGTTACATTGTTTGCAATCTGCACAGCAGGAACAATTTTTGTCTTTGCTATTTTCTATGCTATTGTTTATTTTCTCACTTCACGAGTTTATTATAAAATTGTCAGCTGATTTGATTTTTAGTTAACTTGCTTATTAGATATATTATAATAGGAAGTTAAGTGGGGAAATATTAGATGCAGCTAAAAAAGTCAAGAATTAATAACTATGAAGGATTTGGCATACAGAACCAAAGTTATAAGTATTAAAGTAGATACTCAAAAAATAAACTTCAATTAAATAATTTTAAGTTAAAAATCGCGTAATTCAAGAAAGTGAATTATGCGATTTTTCGTAATACTACTAACGGATGTACTAAAAGTATTATCATCTGCAACTGATACGGAGAACTGTATCACAAATAAGTGAGTAAAGAGTTGATATGTAAAGTTAAAATGTGTTAAGTAATCAAATTCACCATATAAAAATGATATTACAAACAGTAATAATTAGTGAAATTACTATATTCTACTTATATTCTATATACTCTACCTTTGGTGGGTTTGAATATAGTAGCTTTTGGATTATCATATTATTAAAGGGAGGTGTTATTATGGATACACAAAAAATTGGACGATTTATAACAGAAGCTAGAAAAAATAAAAAAATGACTCAAGCAGAGTTTGGAGAATATCTGAATGTAACTGATAAAGCAGTTTCAAAGTGGGAATGTGGTAAGTGTATGCCCGATAGTTCATTATTTGAAGAAATAAGTAAAGTGTTGGAGGTTTCAGTTAATGAATTGCTAAAGGGTGAATTTATTGAACAGGAAAATGAAGAGGTGGAAAATAATAAAAATACAATTTTATTACTTAGTGAAATTCAAAAGCTAAAAAGAAATGAATCATTAGTTGGGGGATTATGTGCATTATTGATATCATTTATTACAGTAATTTATTCTGGAATATATAAACCAGGTATAAAAGCTTATGAACAATTTTTTGCTGGATTTATTAAAGCTATCAGTGCAGGTTGTCTTGTTATAGGAATACTTCTTATATTTAATGTATGGGTAAAGTACTCAATAAGAAATTCAAATAAAGATAAGAGATAATCGTATTTAAAATAATATATAAGAAGTTAAAGGTTTGAGAAAATAAAGTTTTGACAGGTAGGCTTTAAAATAAGTCTACCTTATCTTCCATGAATAAACCTTTATTTTACAATAACTCATTTATTTGGTACTATATTAGTGTATAAGTTACAAGGCATCTTCAAAAAATAAATAAGTCAGAATGTTCGTCTATTTTGTGTTATACTGCGTCA